>JBDHRI010000105.1:0-5866 GCA_039807465.1 Burkholderiales bacterium
AGAAATCCAATCCGTTTTTTCAAAGAATTCTGGCCCGCAATGATAACTGCATTTACGACATCCTCTAGTCTGGGAACATTACCTGTTACTCTTGAAACTTTAGTTGATCGGGTAAGGGTTAGTGAACGGGTCGCCGGATTTGTAGCGCCTCTTGGTGCAACTATGAAAATGGATGGTTGCGGTGCAATCTATCCGGCAATTGTCTGCATTTTAACTGCTCAAGTATTTGGGATTGATTTATCCGCTACCCAATATTTGTTAATTGCATTGACCGCAGCAGTTGCAACGATTGGTACTGCTGGAGTTCCAGGTACGGCATCGATTATGGCAACAGTGGTACTAAGTAGCGTTGGTTTACCACTACAAGGTTTGGCATTGGTGATTGGTATCGATAAAATTATTGATATGATGCGGACAATGACTAATGTTACTGGTGCTGGTGTTTGTGCTACTTTGGTAGATAAGACTTATAAGGAATAGCCAACTATTTATGAAAAACTATTATCGAATTTTGGGTTTAAGTATTGATGCTGAGTATGAGGAAATTCGTGCTGCCTATAAAATACTTGCCCAGCAACATCATCCGGATAAAGGAGGTTCACAAACTGAGTTTACCCTGATTCAGGAGGCCTATACGATACTGAGTGATCCGAAAACTAAGCGGGTATATGATAATGACTTATTAAAATATATTAATAACAGGCAGGTCTCAACCATAGTACGTCCAGCTGATAATAGCTCCTCAATTTGGCTATGGTTGATGGGGATATTTACTTGTGGAGCACTGGCATTTGCTTATTGGGCTTATCAGCAGCATAAGGAACAAGAAACCATAATTAATGCGGTTAATAACAAATCGACTGTAGCACTAGCTTCTGCTCCTAAAGCAGCAACTAGTAAGAAAGCTAAGCGTAAGGTAGCTGTAACTCCACCTGTAAGTAAAAAGAATGCATCTACTTCGGCGACAACTACCGCAACAACAGGCAATAATAATTATAACCAGTTAAATGGCTATTCAGGGACACTATATCTCATAAATACCGGGAGTTTTAGTGACTATGATACCGCCAAAGCACGTCAAAAGCAATTGGCTCAATTTGGTTTTAGTAGCAAAATCCAGAAAATTAATGCCAATAGTGAGGGTGATAGCAGCTATAATGTTTTTATTGGACCGTATCAGACACTGGATAATGCCAATAAAACACTTGATGTACTAAATAAGCAGAATATTGATGCTACACTAGAACAGGTAGTTAGTGAATAGACCTCTTTCCTAACCTGCTTCTTTAACTCTTATACGTTGTCATAAAGACGTCTGCGATACTCATGTACTTACGTGTACACTCCGTTTCTCAAAGTCTTTATTCCTAGTCTAAGAATGAAATAATGGGTTATGAAAGAACTCTAATAAGGGGAAATATGTATCAACCTAAATCTTTTATCGAATCAGATAAAAATAAGCTATATTCATTGATAGAAAATTATCCATTTGCTACTCTAGTTGCTAAAAAAGATGCCGAGATAGAAATTTCTCATTTGCCATTACTGCTTGATCGTGAAAATGGACAATTGCTTGGACATATAGCCAAGGCAAATCCATTTTTAGAGTATATTTTGGCAGGGCAGCAGGTGACAGTGATTTTTCATGGTCCGCATGGCTATATTTCCCCATCATGGTATCATGATCCGACGGATAATGTGCCGACCTGGAATTATGCCGTGGTACATATTGAAGGGAAATTAGTCGCAACGACAGAAGTCGAGCTAGTATTATTACTTGATCATTTATATTCACAGCATGATGAGAGCAATACACCAATTAATTGGCAAAATCCGAAAATATTTGCAAAATTGAACGGCATTGCCGGATTTAAGATAAAAATAGAAAAGATCACTGGTAAATATAAACTTAGTCAGAATAGATCATTTGAGGATAGAAGCGGCGTTATTCGTAATCTCAATAAAAATAACCCCGAGTTATATGCTATTATGAATGACTGCTAACTGTTTCTAAGCTCTTCGACAGTGAGTTGTAAAACCGTGATTTCTTAACCGATTATAGGCTTCAATAACCTGTTCTGGAATTACCTGAGGTATTTGAAACCCTTTGTCAGGATAGACGATAATTCTTTCTAGATCTCCAACCAGTTCAGAAATAATAGACTCGGTAGTCATGTGTAATGAAATATTATCAAAATTGTAATTTGGTGAAGTAATTAGTAATCGATCTTCTACTTCTGGCCATAATGCAAGCGTAGTTGCATATGCTCGTCTGGTAGTGTTGGGTTTTGTTACCAGAATGATAGTGTCATATTTTAGATTAGCTTCTTTAATTAGTCCTCTGGAAAATAAGATATTCTCGCCTATGTTTCTAGCTTCTTTTTCCAAAATAATATCGTTGTCAGGAATCAAGGGTTTAACTCTATTGGCAAAGATTTCTGCCTCAACGCATTGGTTCCCCCATAAATCAGTTGTCCAGTTGCCATTTTTTCCAGTAAAGATTATTCGATTTCCTGTTCCACTATTAAAAAGTCTTGCACAAAAATCTGCAACTCTTAATTCATAGCTACCAAGTCCAATAATTATTGAATTATCTATTCTAAGCAAATCGCTACCTATATTATGATATTGCCATAACACTAAGGCATCCTGTAGGTTTTTTTCACTAATTTGCATTGATAACAAGCCTAGTATTTATAGAGAAAGAATAATTCATGATTATATCGCTAAATCCGTAAAAGGTTCTAATTTATGATTTTTACGCTACATTCTATGACCCAATTGCTTAAAAAAACAGATAACCTCCGAAAATTTTTTGCCGAAGGGAGCCAAAAAACTAATTATTAAATGGGACTTGTTGTTATAATAAATAGATGTGATGAATACATTGTGAGTGAATAATTATGCCCAGACTAACGACAAGATGTATCTTTATTATCTTTTTTGTTCTTTTTATATCAATAGCAGAGGCAGATGAATCAGCCGTTATATCTTCTGATATTATTGAAATAAATGAGTCTGGGCATAAGGTAAAATATAAACGGGTTAAAGAGCCTTCACAGGAAGCAATTGATAATTCACTGGCTGAAGCTGGCGAAGATATTGATATTGAAACCCTAAAAAATGCCTACATCTCCCCATATAACTATACTCAGGATCCGATTGCCTATAATATGGGCACTAGTTCAGTAGCTGGACCAAATGGTACATATCATGTTGGTTTAAGCCAAATTAATACCACAAATATTAACCTTAATAGTCAGAATGAAGCTCGTTTTGATGCAACTGTTGAAGCATGGGGACAAACCCAGCGTTGGGGTGGTTTTGCCCTTGGTGGCGCCTTACAAAGTGGGGTGGTGGCGGAACAAACCGGACAGCCTAATACTTATGGTACTACTGGAATACTTTTCCCTACGCAGGCATATGCTGATTGGGAATATCGAGATGTCTTTGAGATAACCGGGGGTAATATTCTCCTTACTACGCCATGGGTAAATTCAATCAGTAGCTTTCCTGGTGCAACCTATGCCAATCAGAATAATACCTACCAGGGCGTAACTGCTAATTTACAGATAATGCCAAACTTACTTGTTACAGGGTTCCGTGTTTTTAATTATTTGCAATTTCCTGATAATGGTTTTTATTCTACTACGTTATATAATACCATGGGTGGACCTATGCAAAATATAGGTAGTGCTTCTACTCCCGGTGCTACAGGAGCTGGAGCAATCTGGAGCCCAAGTAAGAACTATACGCTTAATGCTTGGTTTTATCAATTTTATGATTATGCTGATATGTGGTATGCTGATAATAACTATCATTTACCATTATCTAATGATGTTAGTTTTGATTTCGGGCTTCAGGCATTAACCCAAAATGCAAATGGTAGTTCAATCCCAGCTAATACATTAATGCCAGATAGTACTACCCAAAATTTGGGGGGAGTTAGCGGCAATGCTTTTGGTCTTAAATGGGCAATCAATGTAGGACATAACACAGTTACATTGGCATATAACAATGTATTTGGTGCTAGTGGATCATATCTTAATGGTGGAATTGTAACGCCATATACCTTTGGCTTAGAAACTGATCCGTTATACACTACTCCGGCTTTAAATAGTATTGCAGAGTTGGGCTCGGGTAGTGCATATTTGATAAAAGACTCAATGTCTTTTCTGGATAATAGCCTAAAAGCTAGTCTGGCATTTTCGCAGTTTTTTGTCAATCAGGTATATGCGACACAGGCAAATCAGATAACCGAATATGATGCCGCCCTACAATATACAATTCCCCATACTACCTTAAACTTCTGGAGTCGTTTAGTTTATGTCTCTCAGCCTGACTATGCCGGCGGTAGTTTTCTTCAACCTAGGCTAATTGTAAACTACACTTTCTAGGCGTTATTTATCCAAAGCATGAATAGCAACTTTATTAGTCAATATTATTAGCAATAATGCAACATTTAGGTACCATATAAATTTATGGGGGTATTTATTAATTTGCTGTTAATAAATTGATTTTATTTAATATATTATTTTTTGTTTTAGTTTTAGTGTAACATTGATACTAATGTAGTTATGTATAGAGGATATATAATCATGAATGTAAAATATAAAAAATCATGATTCAAGGGAGTAAAGATGAAAAAAATTCTGGTTTGCTTATTATCGGCTTCTGGATTAGTTGCGTGTAATAGTGGGAGCAGTAGTTCTTCGGGAAATTCCGGAACCAATCTGCTACTTAGCTGTTTACCAATTGTACCAGCAAATACGTCATTAATGACAAAATTTGTTCAACAGGGGAGTTCGCTAAAAATATATGGTGGATGTAATACCAATGAAAGTGCGATGAATATTGTTCAGCAAATGACTGTAGCATTATCAAAGTATAATTCAACAACAAGTTCATATTCATCAGCATGTTCTGCTACCCCTATTAAATCAACTGCTAATGGTAATGGAAGTTATACAAACTGGGTGCTAACAGCAGCACACTGTTTTGAGGGTGGTACCAAAGCTGCAAATGTTCCAGTTACAGGAGATAACTTTCCGCTAATTAACTTGCCAAATGATAATGCTAATGTTTCAATTTTTAGTGGTACATCTCCATTTGTAGGTAAAATTAATCCTTTGATGACTATTGAGTCAATCTTTGTTCCTGCCGATTATTGTTACCAATATGCTTTTAATGATAAGGGACAGTGTGGACATACTGGTGATTCTTCCCATGATATTGCACTATTGAAGACAACAAGTAGTACTCCATTAAATATTGTTGTTCAGCTTGCTTCGCAGTATCCTACAGTAAATAGTCTAATTTCTCAATCAGGATACGGCAGGACTACTGCTGGGGGCAACGATTATGGGACACTATTTTATGATACAGCTTATTATATGGGACATGGGTTGATTTATTCAACTAACGGTGATGTTGATCAGGTATATACCGTAAATAATTTTAATTATCAGGGTGGCTATGGCTATGTAGGAACAACTTGTCATGGTGATTCTGGTTCAGGTGTGTTTTATTATCAAAACAATCAATGGTATATCTTTGGTGATTTGGCTGCTTTGCGTACAAATTATTGTGGTACTGTTTATAATTATGATTTAGTTAAGAATGTAAGCGATGGCGTTAGTGTCTATACAGATGTTATAAGATTCAAACCATGGATTGAGTCAATTATTTCAACAGGTAGCTGTACTACTAATTGCGTTGAATCCTCAATTTAGTAAAAAGGTGTTATTACACCTTTTTACTAATTAATTCTTGACCACTTATTTGCCAAGATTACGGGTAAAAAAGAAATCACTGTCATAATTACCATTCCAGCAAGTGGAACCTCATGGAACATTACCACTAATGA
>JBDHRI010000006.1:0-26911 GCA_039807465.1 Burkholderiales bacterium
GTTGTCAATCCATTTTTACAACCGGGTTATCGTTATCTTTCGGGAAATATCCCGTATAGCCTACTGCCAATTGGGCAGGTTACTACCATGTCAGAGCTTTATCTTGAATATCAGTTACCAAATCACGTGCAGGTTGATGCAGGCTGGATTTTGCTTGAGACACCATGGATGAATTCATATGATGATGCGATGTTGGTATCTGCTCCATTTCAAGGTGTAATTACTAATTATCAGATGACGCCGAACTGGCGATTGATTGGAATAGCGACTAATGGTTATCAGGAAATGGGTAATGAGTACTTCAACCAGCTAACCATGTATAACAAGGGATTTAATGGTAATGGCTGGGTTTTATCTGATAACTATATTAGTAATGGTTCTTATGCCCTAGGTAGCGTATTTAAACCATCGAAAGATTATGAGCTGAATCTGTGGGGCTATAGTTTTAGCGGTTATGCCAATACTTTATACGCCGATGCTAACTATGTCTATCATCTGGATACGGTTAATCGCTTTGATTTTGGTGCTCAGATTGGGAATCAGAATACTTGGGGAATGCAAACCAATAATATGCAGCAAGCTGGCTATGGAGCTCCGGATAGTTACTTAGCTGGTGTCAAATTTGCTTATGGTTTTAGCGACTGGTTTAATGTTGAATTATCATATGATGGTATGTTTGGTCCGGAAGATTCATTTTATCAGGGTGGATTTGTTTCACCATATACTTATACGATAGTCAATGATCCGTTATATACCTCAGGGCTGGGTGCTGGGATGATAGAGCAGGGTGCTGGTAATTCATGGCGAATCGGCAATACTTATAAATTGATGGGTGATGATCTGAAAATGGAAATTGCCTATGAACAATTTATGACTGCTAATCCACTAAATGAGTGGGATTTAGACATAAAATATAAACCGCATTTGAATGGTCTAAAAGGGTTGATTATCCACTGGGAAGCGGATTACGCTACTGCTCCGACCTGGGATGTAACCAATGGCGGTAATTTCTTCTTTATGGAGACGATGGTTTCCTATAATTATTAATTCGTTGAAGCTGGATCTAGAAAAGTAGTTGCTGCTTGATCGGGGCAAAGCTAGTTCGATGAATCCCCTGAATAATGCCATGTTGCTCTATCGCGCGTAGATGCTCTTTCGTACCATAGCCCTTATGTCTGGCGAATCCGTATTCGGGATAATGTCTATCTAATTCGATTAATTGCCGATCACGCGTTACCTTAGCTAAAATAGATGCAGCTGAAATCTCAGCAATCAGGGCATCACCACCAATTATTGCTTCACATAGTATCTCTGATTTTGGAATCTTATTGCCATCAATTAAAGCCTTATCCGGTCTAATAGCTAATTGACTGATCGCCCGTTGCATGGCTAATAGGCTGGCTTGGAGAATATTGATAGTGTCAATCTCGGCAACATTGGCTTCAGCAATGGCATAACATTTGGCATAAGTAATTATTTCTTGGTACAGTTTTTCGCGTTGTTTCTCGGATAGCTTTTTTGAGTCATTTAGTCCCATAATTGGCTGAGTTGAATCAAGAATAACCGCTGCTGCAACTACATTGCCAGCTAATGGACCACGCCCGGCTTCATCAACACCACAGATAATCATTTTGAGTCTTTTTGAACCAAATCTAGGACAGCTTTGGCACCTTCGGTACTTCCATCCTGAAGTAGGGTATAGTGGAGTTTATAAAATTCGTCAATCATTGCTTTTCGTTTTTGTTGATTGGTAAATAATTCAATCATGTATTCACTCATGGAGTCGGGATTGGCATCTTCCTGAAGAAACTCTTTAACTATTTCCTTGCCTGCAATAATATTTGGTTGACCGACATAATCAATAGTAACCATGCGTCTTAGCATCCACTCGGTAAATTTATTGATTTTATAACAGATTAACATTGGTTTTTTACATAATGCAGTTTCGAGGCTAACCGTACCACTTTTTGCGATAACTAGATCACTGGCTTTAATCGTGTCACGGGTTTGATTGAGTACTAAGCTATATTCAAAGTCAGGTTTATTTTCTTTCAGATATTTGTCCATAATTGCCATAGTATGCTGACTGGCGAAAGGATAGATAAAAAGGCAGTTAGGTATTTTTTGCGCTATTTTATGGCAGGTTTGGCTTAAAATTTCAGCAAGGCTATTAACTTCACGAATCCGGCTACCGCTAAGAATGGTAATTATAGTTTTATCTTCGGGCAAATTTAGTAGTTTACGATATTTTAAGGTATCGATATTTAGTTCAATATCATTCGCCATCGGATGTCCGATAAATTTGGCTGCCATTCCAACTTTATGATAAATTTCTTCTTCAAAGGGGAAAATACATAGCATTAAATCGGTAGATTTTTTTATTTTGAAAATACGTTTATAACGCCATGCCCAGATGGTTGGGCTAATATAATGTACAGTTTTTATACCAGCCTGTTTAAGCTTATTTTCTATGAAGAAATTAAAATCAGGTGCATCAACCCCAATGAAAACATCAGGTTTATATTCCAAAAGTTGTTTCAAAACTGAGTAGCGAACTTTTAATATTTCTGGCAGTGATTTGATAACTTCAATATAACCCATTACCGATAGGGTTTCCATCCGATGCCAAGATTTAAAACCATTATCCTGCATCATTTTGCCACCAATCCCGACAAATTCTACTTCACCCGGATATTGGTTTTGGATGGCTCTAATTAAAGAAGAGGCTAGCATATCGCCTGAAGCCTCTCCTGCAATCATGGCTATTTTTAGCATTAACGGACTATGCCACGAGTTGATTGATTAAAGAAGCTAACAAAAGTCTGTAGTTCAGGATGGTCAATCGCCATTTCCTCAATTATTGCTTTGGCTTCGCTATATGAAAGTCCATTACGATACAGGATTTTATAAACTTGTTTTACGTTTTCAATCTGTTCTAGATTAAAGCCGCGTCGTTTCATGCCTTCAATATTTACACCTTTAGGTTCAGAACGATAACCTGAAGCTAATACATATGGAGGGATGTCCTGATTTACGGCTGATTGCCCACCAAGCATGGCGTGTTCACCAATTAGGCAGAATTGATGAATTGGTGATAATCCTCCAAGAATTGCCCAGTCCTGAACTGTTACATGTCCAGCAAGGGTAACTCCATTAGCAAGAATGGTATTATTTTGTACAATACAGTCATGAGCTATATGCACGTATGCCATAATCCAGTTATTATTGCCAATTACAGTCTGTCCATTACCTTGAACTGTACCGGTATTAAAGGTACAATATTCACGGATGGTATTATTTTCACCAATGATTAATTTGGTATCTTCGCCTTTGTATTTTTTATCTTGTGGTGCTTCACCAATAGATGCAAAATGGTAGATTTTAGTATTTTTGCCTATGTTAGTATTACCCGTCAAATTAACATGATTACCAACAAAACAACCATCGCCCAAGACAACTTTTGGACCTACAATTGAATATGCACCGATTTCAACATCTTCACCCAATACGGCATTACTATCAATAATTGCGGTAGGATGTATTTTTTTAGCCATTTTAAACCTCTCTTCTGGCGATCATGATTTCAGCTTCAGCTGCTACCTGTCCTTCTACTGTGGCTACCGCCTGAAATTTAGCAATACCACGGGTTACTTTTAGTAGTTCAATATCAAAAATTAACTGATCACCGGGAATAACCTGACGTTTAAAGCGTGCTTTATCAATTGAAGCAAAAAAAGATTGTTCATTTTCTTTTTGCATGCCATAAATTAGTCCAAAAAGTATTCCAGATACCTGTGCCATTGCTTCTATCATCAATACTCCTGGCATTACAGGAAATCCAGGGAAGTGTCCGGTAAAGAACTCTTCATTCATGGTGACATTTTTTAATGCTTTAATATGTTTTGCACCATCATGACTGATTACCTTGTCAACTAGTAGTAATGGATATCTATGTGGTAACCACTTCATAATTTCCAGTATATTTAACTCGGTCGAAGTATTTTCACTCATCCAGTTTGCTCCCTATTTTGTCAAAATTTGCTTGTAAATCACGAACTTTGGTATTTAATTTATCCAGATTACGAATGTGAACAAATATTTTTGCCCAATCGCGGTATTCCATTGCTGTCATACCATTTGAATATAATGCTGGCTTAGTTATGTCTTTGCCAACATTACTGCTGGCACCAATTACAGTGAAATCACAGATTGAAACATGATCAGCAATTCCTGCATTACCAGCAAGCATGCAATGCCTGCCAATTTTGCTGTTTCCAGCGATTCCAACCTGAGACGCAATACCTGTATGTGCACCAATTTTTACATTGTGCGCGATTTGTACCAGATTATCAATTCGGACACCATCTTCGATAACTGTTGGCTCAAATGTGCCACAGTCAATGGTAGTATTTGAACCAATTTCGACCCGATTACCAATTTTCACTCCACCAATTTGTGGAATACGGTGATAATGGTGTTTTTCATCTTTAGCATTACCAAAGCCATCTGAGCCAATTGCACAGCCACTATGAAAAACACAATCATTTCCAATCGTTACTTTATCATAGATGGTTACATTTGGGTAAATTGTTACATTATCACCAATAACCACATCATTACCAATGACTGTATTGGCAAATATCTGACAATTATCACCAATTATCACATTGTCACCAATAACTACGTTATGTGCA
Source organism: Burkholderiales bacterium (assembly GCA_039807465.1). GTDB lineage: Bacteria > Pseudomonadota > Gammaproteobacteria > Burkholderiales > UBA11063 > Aquella. The sequence goes on from JBDHRI010000006.1 coordinate 4,695, forward strand.
ATTGCCGAATTAGAACCAAGTTTGGCAGAGTCGCTAACAAAGGCTGTTTTTGCAATGCCAGTTGGTATTTTTCTTCGTGGGTGAAACAGATTACTCACCTGACTAAAATAATAGTACGGGTTAGCTGTGATAATTTTTGGTATATTTATATCGCTAGCATCTGCCTCACTTATTATTATTGCTGCTGCTTTACAGTCCGACAGATGTTTTTTATATTTACTATCAGAAAGAAAGGTTATTTGAGTTTCACTTGCCAGATTGGTTGGAGCGATATCATGAATTTCAATATCGGAACCTTCCAGCCTACCTCCAAATAACTCAATTAATTGAGAAAGTTTATATGCCATCTATTTCACCAATCAGATTTATTTAGAAGGGGTGGTAGCTGTGGTCGCAGCAGGAGCTGCACCTGGTTTACCTACTGGAGCCGGAATGGTTTGTGGGCTATTTAATTGCTTGATAATGTCAGTTGCATCAATTGTATTTAGCTGATCCATTACCTGATCGGTAAGATCATATTTGGCTTTTGCAAATACTAGTTGATTTGATGTCAACACTAGATCATAACCTTTTTTATCACTGATATCTTTAAGAATTGCATTGGTTTTGGTCATCAAAGAACCAAGTGCGTATTCCTGTGATTTTTGCAGATTTTGCTGGAAAGCCATATATTGCTGTTGGAATTGTCCTTGATCTTTACGGTATTTATCTTCGAGATTTTTTAACTGAGACTGATCAGATTTACTTAATTTGTCAAAGCTAGGTGCCTTATTTGCAATTTGTTGCATTTGTTGTTGTTCAGCAATAATACTATTATTCATGGTTTCAAGCTGTTTTTGTTGTGGTCCGTACTTATCTTTTAATGCCTGTTGAATTGCTTTTGCTGGTTTTGCTTCAGTAAATACGCGATCTACGTTGATGTATCCCAGTTTGAAATCATCTGCAAAAGCCATTGAACTGGCACACGCTAACCCTAAAAGTGCAAATTTTAGTTTTTTCATAGAGTTGGTCCTTAAAAAAATTAAAGTGACTAAAATATAAATCAGTGAATTACTTTACCTTAATTGACGATATTTATGTTAAATAATTATATCTAGAACATTGAACCAAGTGTAAACTGGAAGTTCTGGATATTGTCGTTTGGCTGGTTAAACATTGGTATTGCATAACTGATCTGGATTGGTCCCATCGGGGATATCCATACCAATCCTAAACCATAACTGGCACGGACTGCTTGTAATGGATTGATTCCAAATGGATCTCCACCATATAATGAACCTATGTCATAGAACGCGCTTAGGCGGACGGTTTTATCCTCTTTTACTCCTGGCATTGGGAAGAGTAGATTATTACTCAAGAATACCCAGCGAGTTCCACCTAGCGATGAACCATCGGTATCTTTTGGTCCTATACTACCAATGTAGTAACCACGAATTGAATTTGGACCACCCTCAATAAAGTTTTGATAAAATGGTACAATTTGTCCATCACCATATGAGTTGATGAATCCTAATTCGCCATTAGTTTTCCATGTTAAATCCTGTGAAATAGGGAAATACCAAGCATCTTTGGAGTCAAATTTGTAGTATTGCGCCCCAACACCTGGTGCTGTAATGGTAAAGCTGGTATTATAGGTGGCACCACTGGTTGGCCACAATGTGCTATCTGAGGTATTTCGTGCCCAACTAACGGTTACCGGAATTGCATTTACCGAGCTGCCATATTGATTGGTAAATTGAATAAATCTGAGCGGCGCAGTATTATTATTGATACTAATTTGGTTATTTTCAAAGCCAAGACTCAGATTAATTCGGTCGAATTCAGAGACTGGAACTGATGTTCGAATACGTCCACCAAGGGTCTGCGTTGAGTATGGGCTAATTCCAACTAAGTTTGGTGTAAATGTAGTATCGTAAATATCATAACCAAGGCTTGTTCCATTAGCAAGGTAATAAGGGTCAGTAAATGAAAGTGAAATACTACTATTTAACTGACTGTATGAGGCATTGATCGATGCCGATTTACCTGAACCAAATAGATTACTTTGTGAAATACCACCATTTAAGATAATACCTTGACCTTGGGCAAAACCAACCCCAAAGTTAATACTACCTGTATTAGTTTCAGTAACTTTTACATTTAAATCAACCTGATCATTGACACCTGGTACTGGAGTGGTTGCTATATCAGTCGTTTTAAAGTAGCCAAGTACATCCAGACGGTCTTTAGAACGTTTAATCGCGGCAGCGTTATAAATCCCTGCTTCTTCCTGTCTAAATTCACGGCGGATAACTACATCTCTGGTTTTTTCATTACCACTAATATTAATATTCCGAACATAAATTTTCTTGCCTGGATCAATAAATAAAGTATAGGCAACTGTATTTTTTTTACTATCAATGTCTGGTACCGGGTTTATGCCAGCAAAGGCATAGCCATATTTACCCATGGTCGTTTTTATTGATTGAATATCTTTATCTAGTTTTTCCTGATTAATTATTTGTCCCGGTTTAACCGTAATTAATTTTTGCAGTTCTTCTGGCGGAATATCTTTATAATCGCCTGCAATTTTAATATCTTTAAAGCGATACTGGTGTCCTTCATCGATATTTGCAGTTATATAAACTAGTTTCTTGTCTGGAGTTAACTGAACCTGAACAGAGTTGAGACGGTAAGTAATATATCCTTGATTTTGGTAAAAGGCTTTAACGGTTTCCAAATCACCATTTAGTTTATCACTTGAATACTGGTTATCTTTGTACCAAAAACTAAGCCAGTTACCAGTTGTCAAGAACATCTGTTTTTGGAGTTTATTTGAACTAAACGCTTTATTTCCCGTGAAGGTAATGCCGCCGATTTTTGCGGTTACCCCCTCGGAAATGGTGATTTGAATGTTGACACGGTTTCGTTCTAACTGAACTACGGTCGGTGTAATAATTACGGAATACAATCCACGGTTGTAGTATTCTGTTTTTAGGCTCATTACTGCATTATCAAGAATACTTTGATCAAAGATTAGCCCATCAGCAAGACCATTTTCTTTTAGCGACTTTACCAGTTTATCATGATCAAATTCATGGTCGCCAGAAACTGAAATCCGGGCAATAACTGGACGTTCTTCGATATCAACGATTAGAGTATTTCCCTGTTGTTCAACCCGAACATCTTGAAAAAATCCAGTGCTATACAGTTTATGTATTATGTCGTTGGCTTTACTGGCGGTTAAGGTATCCCCAACTTTGACTGGTAGGTAACTATACACTGTTCCCATCTCAATCCGCTGTAAGCCTTCAATACGAATCTGCTGAATAACAAAGCCATTATTGTCAGCATAGCTACTATTTAAGATAAATAGTGAAAATATTGTACTAAGTAGTTTAAGTCGTAAGTTCATTACAGATTAAATAATTTTAGAAAGTCATTATATAAAGCCAAGAATGTTACCCCAAGCACTACAATCACTCCGAATTTAAATAGAAGTTGCTGAATTTGTATAGCCATAGGTTTTCCTGTTAACCACTCAATACTATAAATTAATATATGCCCACCGTCTAATACTGGTATTGGCAGTAAATTCATGATAGCTAGACTTAGACTAATTAATGCAAGAAAGTCAACAAATGATTTCACACCCTGATGCATTGCCATTTTTGATGCTTTGGCTATTGAAACGGGTCCACCAAGATTATGCCAAGAAAGATCTCCATTTAGCATTAACCAGAGTGCTGTAATATTGTTGTATGCCAGATTTAAACAGGCATTGTATGCGTATCCCAAACTATTTAATGGGTTATAGTGCTTGATAAAGCTGTTTTTTTCAATTAAGCTATTGTCTAAGGTAGGCATTATACCAATTTTGCCGATTATTTGTCCATCTTCATCATTGATTGAGTCAGGTATAACGGGCAGAGATATTTGAGTATTATTTCTTTTTATGATAAATGTCAATTTTTCACTTGGTGAAGCTTTTATTAATTTGCTAATTTGAAACCAGTTGTTCACTGATTCTCCGTTTATTTTTAAAACTTCATCGCCTTCTTTTATTCCGGCTCTGGTTGCTGCTGATTGAGGTTCAGTGTAGCCAATAACTGGGATATACTTGAATGGATATAAACCTAAATCTGTAAGTGAATAATCATCGCGGTTATTTTTATATTTATTAAAATTAAGCTGTAGCTGTTGGTTTGCAGACTCTACTCTCAATGTGAAATTTATTTGATCTGTATGCGCAAGGTCATTGCGAAAAACTGTTTCTGCCTGAGTCCAGCTATCTATTGCTTGCCCATTAATTTTTGCAATTGTGCTTCCCGGTGATATTTTTTCTAAATTCTGGACTAGAGGTGTAGGATTAATGCTTGCTACAACTGGTTTTAGATTATAAACCCCATATAGCCCGATAAAATAGTAGGCTATAAATGCAAATAAGATATTAAATAGTGGTCCAGCTAGGGCGATTAAGAGCTTTTGATAAGGAGGTTTATTATTAAAGGCTAGATGTTTTAATTCTGGTGCTACTGGTGCTTCTCTTTCATCAAGCATTTGTACATAACCACCAAGTGGAATTGTACCGATTTTCCATTGGTTATTTTTACCTTGCCATGAGAAGAGTTTTGGACCAAAGCCAATAGAGAAGGTGATTACCTTAACTTTAAATAGTCTGGCAAATAAATAGTGACCAAACTCATGAATAACTACTAAAATCCCTATCGTTAATAAAAAACCAAGCAAAGCCAAAACTATTTTTCCATAAATCTCGAATTTATAAAATTAAAAAGGTAGTACTTTTGGGTACTACCTTTTTTACAGGTCAGATATTATACACTATCTAGGCATTAGCTCGCAGACCAGTTTTTTTGGACTTGGCGGGCTTTTTCTTTAGTGGTTCCGTTGCTGGTGATGGGGTAAGTCTAGTTTGCTGATCCCAGGGAATCGGCTTGTATTCCAGCGCAATTTCCAGCACCTCTTCAACTGTTTTAACTGGTATGACTTCAAGTTGTTGCTTGATATCATCAGGAATTTCATCCAGATCTTTAATGTTTTTATCTGGGATCAATACCGTTTTTATTCCAGCACGCAGTGCGGCGAGCATTTTTTCTTTGAGTCCTCCAATTGGCAAAACTTCACCGTATAAAGTAACTTCGCCAGTCATTGCAACGCTTGACTTAATTGGCACATGATTCAGACTTGAAGCAATTGCAGTTACCATTGCAATTCCGGCAGATGGACCATCTTTAGGTGTTGCGCCTTCAGGCACATGGACATGGATGTCTCTATTTTCATAGAACTTTTCATCAATTCCTAACAAATTGCTTCGGCTACGCACCAAGCTGATTGCTGCCTGAATTGATTCTTTCATCACGTCACCAAGCTGTCCAGTACGGATAATATTTCCTTTTCCTGGAATTGCGACTACTTCAATAGTCAATATATCACCACCAATTTCAGTCCATGCCAGACCAGTAACTCTTCCAACACGATTTTCTTTGGCGCTGATACCAAAATCATTAATTGGGATACCCAAGAAATCTTTTAATGTATCTTTTGTAATTTTAATTTTCTTGCCCGTAACTTTCTTAGTATCGAGCATGGTTACTACTTTACGGCAAAGCTTACCTATTTGTCGATCTAGACTTCGTACACCAGCCTCTGCCGTGTAATAACGAATTACATCCAGAATGGTTTCACTATCAACTGCAATTTCTGCGGGCTTTAAGCCGTTATTTTTAATTTGGCGCGGCAATAAGTATTGCTCCGCAATTTTTAATTTTTCTTGCTCGGTATAGCCAGATAGACGAATAATTTCCATTCTATCTCGTAGTGGACCAGGAATATTCATTGAGTTTGAAGTGCATACAAACATTACTTGGGACAAATCAAAAGGTACTTCAGTGTAGTTATCTACAAAAGCCCGATTTTGTTCAGGATCTAAAACTTCAAGTAATGCGGCTGCCGGATCTCCACGATGATCAGCACCAATTTTATCAACTTCATCAAATAATAATAGTGGGTTTTTTACTCCAATTTTACTGATGTTTTGCAAAACTTTACCTGACATCGCCCCAATATAAGTTTTGCGATGTCCACGAATTTCTGCCTCATCGTGTAAGCCGCCAAGTGCAATCCTTACATATTTGCGATTGGTTGCTTTGGCAATTGATTCACCAAGTGAAGTTTTACCTACTCCCGGAGGTCCAACAAAGCAAAGGATTGGCGATTTATTGTTCTCGGTACGGCGTTGTACTGCAAGGTATTCAATAATACGTTCCTTAATTTTATCTAGACCATAATGATCTTTATCAAGGATTTTTTGCGCCTTCTCTAGGTCTGAGCTAACTTTGGTAGATTTATTCCATGGTAGTTCAACTAAATGTTCAATATAGTTTCTAACTAGGGCACTTTCAGAAGACATTTGCGGCATCATTTTTAATTTTTTCAATTCTGCCAAAGCTTTTTTTTCTGCCTCTTCAGTCATTTTTGCTTTATGAATCTTATTTTCTAGCTCTTGAATCTCATTTAGCTCTTCAATCTCACCAAGCTCTTGCTGAATTGCACGCTGCTGTTCGTGAAGATAATATTCTTTCTGATTTTTCTCGATTTGCTGCTTTACGCGTCCCTGAATTTTTTTCTCTACAGTCAGAATTTCGATTTCTCGGTTTAATTCTTTAAGTAGCATGGTTAGGCGTTTTTTTAACGATGAGGTTTCCAGTAACTCTTGGCGAATTGTGAGATCCACTATTACGTGAGTTATTATCACATCTGCAAGCTGCTCTATATTAGCGATTTTAGCAATAATTGATACAACTTCATCTGGAACTTTCTGGTTTAGCTTAGCAAACTCATCAAATAGCTGAATGATTTCGCGGCGCTCGGCTTCTTGTTCAATTTTACTGATATCTTGTTTGGTTTGAATTTCCTGGACTTCTGCAGACAGGAATCCATCTTTTTCTACAATTTTAGTTGCTTTAGCTCGGATTTTACCTTCAATTAGAACCTTTTTAGTTCCATCTGGCAATTGCAAAATCTGTAATATTTTAGCTAAAGTTCCAGTAGTGTGGAGATTTTCTTCTGTTACTTCATTATCTGTAGGATTTTTTTGACTAAGCAAAATAACTTGCTTATCTTTCTTGTCTGCAATCTCAAGGGCATTAATAGACTTCTGTCTGCCGACAAATAGTGGAACTACCATATTAGGGAAAATTACCACGTCTTTTAACGGTATAATCGGTACCAGGTTATCAGATAATTCAATCTCTTTAGTCTTGTCGTTTTGGTTATTATTGGTAATCATTGCTCTTTCCTTAATCTATGGTACTTTTGCTAAAAGATAAAACGTATTTGAACCAATTTGGCTATACAATATTGTAACCTAACTGCGGGTTGCTTTTATGACAAAATCATTTTCAGCAATGCTTGAAAGCAAATCATCAACTTCTTTTGAGGATGAAACGCTAATTGTAAGCTTGACAACTACTATACTATGGTTGTCACTACGTTCCTGAAAAATCTCTTCCATATTGATTTGCCGTTCGGCGATTATTGCAGATAACTTATTGAATACTCCCGGTAAATTGTCAATTGTAATTGTCAGTTTTGACAGGAACTGAGCATCTGTGTCATTAATGAGAATTGCTGGAATTAACTTATCTAACCCAATTGTTTTATTTTTGCGACAGTCATGGCTATGTAGCTCAAGTTCACCTTTACGAGTGAGTTTGGCGTAGATTTTTTCATCTGGTAGCGGGCAACAAACATCATCTTGGATGATTGTTGAATTGCAGTTACTTAATTTCAATTTAAGTGCATTACCTGGTGCTAGTTCAAGTAGTTCGCTGACAACTTGCAATGCTGGAATTTCGTTTACCCCAATTTTTTGCTCAAAATCAGTAAGGTTAAAGCGGCTGCTATATTTTGTATCAATAAGTTTTTGCAGGATTTCATCGTTTACAATAATCTCACTGCCCGCAATGTGCAATCCAGCATTTAGCAGGTGAACCCCGTTACTTACATCTTCATCATATTTTTGTTCTTTTAGATATTGCTTGATTTTGCTAATTGCACGCCCAGTAATTACTGAATTTAACCAATTTTCATCTGGTTCACTGAATTGTGATGTTGCAACTTCGACAACATCTCCATTTTGGAGTCTATGATCATGTTCAACTGAACGCTGATTAACTCTTGCGCGATTGAAGTGATCGCCAATATCGGTATGAATTGCATAGGCAAAATCGACAGGAGTAGCTCCCCTTGGTAAGTGAATAATTTTGCCTTTTGGCGTGAAAACATAAATATTTTTAGGTGAGAGATCTTTTTTGATGTTTTCCAAGAAGTCGCTAGCCGAGAATGTGCTACTTTGTATTTCTAGAATATTATTTATCCAGCTGGCAGTATGCTGCTTGGCACTTCCACCGTAGTCAATTCCGCGTTGTTGTTTAAGTAGGTGGCTAATAATTCCGTGTTCGGCAATATCCTCCATTTCGGTAGTACGAATATGGATCTGTAATGGAGCACCAGTTGGGCTCATCATTGTTGAGTGTAAAGACTGATAGCCATTACTTTTGGGGATGGCAATATAGTCTTTAAATTTGCCGGGTATTGGTTGATAGAGATTGTGAATTACACCAAGTGTTAAATAGCAATCGCCAATAGTTTCAACAATTATTTTGACTTCAAAGATATCATAAATCCGGTCAAATGATTGCTGTCGCTTGAGCATGCGGTTGTATAGGTTAAAAATGGTTCTTTGGCGGAATTTGAATTCAGCTTTTATACCGTTTGATTTTAGGGCATTGCTGATATTGGTTAGAATTTCCTGAGTAAGTGGCAAGCGGTTTTTTTGTGCTACTTCAACTGCTGAATTTAGTACTTTATAGCGCATCGGATAAAGGTGTTTAAAGCTTTCTTCGGCTAGCTCCAAGTGTACTTTATGTAAGCCTATACGGTTTGCAATTGGAACATAAATTTCCATTGTTTCCAGAGAGATTTTTCGCCGTTTCTCCGGCTTCATTGACCCCAAAGTCAACATGTTATGCATTCGGTCTGCTAACTTGATTAGAATTACCCGGATGTCTTTTGCCATCGCCAAGACGACTTTTCGGAAATATTCGGCATGGGCAATTTCTTCTGATTCAAAGTGTAATTTATCGAGCTTGGTTACGCTATCTACAAGCTCTGCTATGCTAGTACCAAAAATTCTGGTAAGTTCTTCTTTGCTAACTGGGGTGTCTTCGATAACATCATGCATTAATGCGCCAGCAATAGTCTGCTCATCAAGCTCCCAGTCTGCAATTAATGTTGCTACTTCTATCGGATGTGTAATGTATGGTTCGCCGCTTTTACGAAATTGTCCGTAATGTGCGTGATTAGCTACCTGAAAGGCGAGATCAATTGTTTCAATTTTTTTGCCATGCAGGTGCTTTCGGGCTGTTGAAAGCAAGGTTCTTCTTAGGTCATCTACAAGTTTTTGATATTCGCCGTGATTGATTTCCATTAGTACCTCGCTACTTAATTAATAACTATTCAACGCGACCAAGAATTTGCTGATCTACTTTATGGTCTGCAATTTCCCGAAGTGCAATTACTGTCGGTTTATCACCTTCTTCGTGTTCAACCATGATATCGCTACCTTTTTCGATTTGGCGTGCGCGTAGTGCCGCAGCAATAGTCATGTCAAAACGGTTGTTAATTGTTTCCATACAGTCGGCAACTGTGAATCGAGCCATTTTAGATTTCCTTTCCATTATTAAGGTCAAATTTTTGTTTAATTATTTCAAGCTTGCGCGCTGTCTTATTGCGACCAGCTCTTATTATACTACATAGATCTTGCAGTGCAGTATCGAAATCATCATTTATTATGATATAGTCAAACTCTGCTGCATGTGCCATATCTTCTCTTGCTAACGATAGCCTTTTTTCTATGACTTCCTGACTATCTGTTTTACGGTCTCGCAGTCTCTTTTCTAAAATCTCAAGTGATGGTGGTGCAATGAATATCAAAACCGCGTCATTAAATAGTTTGCGGATTTGTCTTGCGCCCTGCCAGTCAATCTCTAATAGAATGTCTTTTCCTGTTGCAAGAAAGTCTTTTATGGTAGTGATGTTGGTCCCATACAGATTACCATAAACTTCAGCATACTCAAGAAACTCATTTTTTTCTATCATGTTCTTGAAGTCGGATACGCTTGTGAAGAAATAGTTTACTCCATGCTCTTCGCCGGGGCGAATACCTCTGGTTGTGTGGGATATCGAGAGCTGGACATTATTGTCAAGTTTGCATAAGGCATTTACTAGCGTGGATTTACCGGCTCCAGAAGGTGCGGCTATAACATAAATTTTACCCCGATTCATGTCGTGAGGACTTCCTTTCGTCTTGTCTATATTTGAAATCTATGCTTTAGTTGCAATTTTCATCAGACATGTATCTATGGTACAATCTGCTGCTTCTTACTAAAAGGTGTTATTTTAACAAAATAAGGCGATTTTATGTTAATTGATTCTCATTGTCATATAAACTTTAAAGAGATTGCTACGGATCTTGATGTTTATATGCAACATATGGTAGATAATGATGTTCGTTATGCATTATGTGTCGCAACGCGACCAGATAATATAGCCGAAGTGATAGATTTGGCAGATCAAAAAAAGAATGTTTTTGCAACAGTCGGGATTCATCCTGATGAAAAACTGCCTGAATTTGAACTTGATGAAGATTTTCTTTTTGCGTATTCCCAGCATCCTAAGGTGATAGCTATTGGTGAAACGGGGCTTGATTATTACTGGAATAAGGATATAGACATGAGTTGGCAGCATAAGCGGTTCCAGACTCATATTGATGTCGCTAAACGTTCGGGATTACCGCTTGTGATTCACACTCGTGAGTCAGCAGAAGATGCATGGAAGATGCTTCTGGAGAATGGAATTGAGGAGTGTGGTGCAGTTATTCATTGTTTTACCGAGAATCTGGATTGGGCGCGCAAGTTTTTGGATCTTGGCTGTTATATTTCATTTTCGGGTATTGTAACTTTTAAAAGTGCCAAAGATATTCAGGATGCCGCTAGGTACGTTCCCATTGATCGTCTTCTAGTGGAAACCGATGCGCCATACCTTGCACCCGTACCGCATCGTGGAAAATTAAATCATCCGGCACTTGTAATGCATACTGCCCAATTTATTGCGGACTTGCGTCAGACAGGTTTCGAAGAGATCGCTGAAGCTACTACAAATAACTTCTTTAGCCTGTTTAAAAAGGCGAAGGCTTATATACATGGAGGCAATTAATTTTATGATTCCTGTAATTACAATTGATGGACCGGCTTCATCCGGCAAAGGAACCGTTGCTAAATTATTGGCAAAGAAGTTTGGATTTCATTATTTAGAGTCTGGTGCAATTTATCGCGCGCTTGGATTGTGGGTTTATCGTAACTACGGTGATACTTTAGTTGGGGAAAATCAAGTCATTGAGCTGGTTTCAACCATGAAACTCGAATTTACTGATTTGGGCGTGATTCTAGGCGGAGAAAATGTTACCGACGCACTTCGTGAGGAATTCGTTGGTATGCTGGCATCAAGATATAGTTCAATTCAGGAAGTTCGCGCTAGACTTCTACAGTTTCAACGTGATTTTGCTAAAGAACCAGGGTTGGTAACTGATGGGCGGGATATGGGTAGTGTAGTTTTTCCAGCCGCAAAGTTAAAGGTCTTTTTGACGGCTTCAGCCGAAAAACGTGCTGAACGCCGTTATAAGCAGTTGCAATTATTTAATAAATCTGTTACAATTGAGGCTATTTTGCAAGATATCATTGCGCGAGACGAGCAGGATTCAAACAGAAGCACTGCGCCATTGTCATATGATTCTTCATTTAAAGTTCTGGATAATTCTGATTTAACTATAGAAGAAACTATTGCGGTTATCTCTGAGTGGTATCAGAAATCCTGATTTTGGAGTTATGGGCATACTGTCTATAACAAAGTTTAACTTTTTATTTTTTATGGTTCTAAACATAGTGGAAAATTTTGCAAGCCTATTTGAACAACACCTAGCACAACTTGAAATGCGTGAGGGTGAAGTTATTGATGCAACAGTTGTAGCTGTTGATAATAAATATGTAACAGTAACAGCTGGTTTGAAATCTGAATCATCAATCGCACTTAGCGAATTTAAAGATGAATTAGGCAATCTTGAGGTTAAAGTTGGAGACGTAGTAAAAGTTGCTATTGAAGCAATTGAAGATGGTTATGGCGAAACTCGCCTATCTCGTGATAAAGCACGTCGTATCGCAGCTTGGGAAGAATTAGAAGGCGCATTGGAGCGTGGTGATGTTCTAACTGGTGGTGTGTATGGTCGCGTAAAAGGTGGTCTTGGTGTTATGTACAAAAATGTACGTCTATTCTTGCCAGGTTCACTAATTGATGTGCGTACTGTACGTGACTTCACTCCATACGAAACTAAGCCAGTAGAGTTTAAAGTTATTAAAGTTGATCGTCGTCGCAATAATATCGTTATTTCTCGTAAAGCAGTTCTTGTTGAGCGTAATGGTGAAGATAGCAAAGCGATTGCAGAAAAAATGCAAGAAGGTAATGTTGTACAGGGTATCGTTAAAAATATCACTGACTACGGTGCATTCGTTGACCTTGGTGGAATTGATGGTCTATTATATATTACAGACCTTTCATGGAAACGTGTTAAACATCCATCAGAAGTATTAACAGTTGGTCAGGAAATTGAAGCTAAAGTATTGAAATTTGATCAAGAAAAACATCGTGTTTCACTTGGTTTGAAACAGCTTTCTAACGATCCTTGGTTTGGTGTTGCTGAACGCTTCCCAGTTGGCACTCGCTTACACGGAAAAATCTCAAATCTTACAGATTACGGTGCTTTTGTTGAGCTTGAGCCAGGAATTGAAGGTTTGGTTCACGTTTCAGAAATGGATTGGACAAACAAAAATGTTAATCCTTCTAAACTGGTTAAACTTGGTGATGAAGTTCAAGTACAAATTCTTGAGATTGATCCAGAAAAACGTCGTATCAGTCTTGGTATGAAACAATGTCTGGCTAATCCTTGGGTTGAATTTGCTGAGAAAAATCAGAAAGGTGATCGTGTAGCTGGACAAATCCGTTCAATAACTGACTTTGGTCTATTTATTGGTCTTGCGGGTGGGATCGATGGTTTAGTTCACGTATCTGATATTTCTTGGACATTATCTGGTGATGCTGCTATCCGTAACTATAAAAAAGGTCAAGATATTGAAGCGGTTATCTTGTCAGTTGATATTGAAAAAGAGCGTATTGCTCTTGGTATCAAACAACTTGATAATGATCCATATGCTAATTTCTTGAATCTTAATGATAAGGGTTCTATAGTTAAAGCTACAGTAAAAGAAGTTAGTGCAGAACAGGCAACTGTTGAATTGGCTGCTGAAATTGATGCAACTCTTCCTGCTCGTGAATTCTCTTCTGAGCGTGTTGATGATTTAACTAAGGTAGTTAATGTTGGTGATGAGCTTGAAGTGATGATTACGAATATTGATCGTAAGACTCGTGCTATTACAGTGTCAATTCGTGCTAAAGATTCAAAAGATGAAGCTGAAGCAATCAAGAAAGTTAAACAGGCAGATAAAACTGCTGGTACAACTAACTTGGGGTCTTTACTACAGGATAAATTGTCACAAGGGTAATTATGAATCGCTCAGATATTATTAAGAGAATCTCTGAGCTTTATCCGAAGCTAAGTCGAAAAGAAGTTGAAGCTATTGTCAAAGAATTATTTGCTACAATGGCTTCAAGCATAGCGACGGGTAAGCGTATTGAGATTCGTGGATTTGGATGCTTTTCACTAAAACATCGTGCCGCAGGTAAAGTTCGTAACCCGCGTCATGGTGTTGCGATTGATTCAGGCGAGCGTCATGTGGTTTACTTCCGCGCAGGAAAAGAACTTCGTGAACGTGTTGATGTATTTAGTCGTTAGTTCTATATTAAAAAGTCCCGTTTTAACGGGGCTTTTTAGCTACCATGAAAAATAATTACCCACAAAAAATAGAGCCGATTGGTATAAGACAAACTGCCATTGCTATCCTTGTTATTTTGGTTTGTGCTTTGTTAATTGGTGTTTTTATCTATAACCGTCAAAAACATAAAAAGCCAGTTTATCTAAAACCAGTGATTCCCAAGATCATTAAAGCCAAGATTGCTTCAGATCCTGATCGGATGGAGTCAACAACTTTTGTTTTTCCTTTAGTTAAATAGTTCATTTTATAAAAATTCTGTTAAAATCCAGTTTAGAGTTTGTATTGAAAGAACTTATATGATTGGATTCCTGAAACCAGCAAAATTTATCCAGCCATTACCGGATAATAAAATTGATGTAAACTATAAAAAATATCGGTTGCAGTTATTTCTGACGGCCTATATTGGTTATATGGCATATTATTTTGTTCGTAGTACGCTAGCATTAGCCAAGCCGTATTTACTTAAAGATGGATTTTCCATTGAGCAGGTTGGCTATTTAGGCTCTGCTCTGGCGGTTACCTACGGCTTGAGCAAATTTATTATGGGTAATGTTTCTGATCGTAGTAATCCACGTTATTTTTTGGCATTGGGGCTAATACTCTCTGCACTCACCAATATTCTAGCGCCTTCATTTCTTACCTTTGGTGCATTATTTGGTTTGATGCTCTTAAATGGCTGGGTGCAAGGAATGGGTTGGCCGCCATGTGGTAGAATAATGACGCATTGGTTTTCAGATTCTGAGCGTGGTACCAAAATGTCAATTTGGAACACTGCTCACAATGTTGGTGCTGGATTATTACCATTTATTGTTGCAATCGGAGTTGGGTTATTTAGTAACTGGGATGGATTATTTTATCTGCCGGCTATGGTTGCTATTGTAATTGCTTGTGGTGTACTGTTATTTGGAAGAGATGTCCCGCAGTCAGTTGGTTTACCACCGATTGAAGTCTATCGGAATGATTTCCCACTAGCCGAAGTGGAACATGATCTTAAAGATCGTGAGCAGGAAATGACGACCAAGCAGATTTTATTTGACTACGTCCTAGTCAATAAAAATGTCTGGTATATGGCATTAGCCAATGTATTTGTCTATTGTGTGCGTTATGGAGTTCTTAACTGGGCACCTACTTATTTAAATAAAGTTAAACACTTTAGCAATGTTTATAGTAGCATGGGATTTGCTTTTTTTGAATTGGCAGCGATTCCCGGTACTATTTTAGTTGGTTGGCTATCAGATAAGTATTTTGCTGGTCGGCGTTCGCCACTTGGGGTTATAACCATGGTGCTGATTTTCTTTGGACTGATTGTTTATTGGCAATCTACAAATCAGTGGATTACGATAGCTGCCTTGGGTGTAATAGGCTTTCTTATTTATGGGCCAGTGATGTTAATTGGTGTTGCTGCACTCGATCTAGTACCCAAAAAAGCTGGTGGAACAGCAGCCGGGTTTACTGGATTATTTGGCTATTTCTTTGGAACTATGGGTGCTGAAGCTCTCATGGGGTATCTAGTACAAAATCATGGCTGGGATAGTGGTTTCATTATGCTTTTAATTTCAAGTGTGCTCGCAATATTTTTCTTTGCTATCACTTGGAATATCCATAAACGTAATTAGCAAAATAGAATTGATGTCAAGGTAAAAAATATGCGCTGGGTTGCTTTAGTACTATCTATCTTTTGTTCGCTGTGTCAGGCTAGTGATTTTTTGCCAGCTTGGCAGGCATTTCAGCTTTCAGCTAGAGCTGAAAGCTCGGTAGCTATCTGGCTTGATTTTAATATTGCTGATGAGTACCATATTTATCAGAATAAGATTAAGATTACTCCAGATCAAGCTAGTAATGTTAGATTGGGGGAGCCAGTTTTTCCTGACCCGATTATTCTTAAGGATAAAGATATTGGTGAATTTAAGGTTTATGAACATAAAACATCGATTCGTATTCCTGTTACCGATGCTGGAAATGGAGTATTAAAATTAAAGGTTAATTATCAGGGGTGTAAAGGGCTTGATTTATGTTATCCTGAACAATCTGCTACTCTTGATGTACATTTAGCTAACTTTTCAGGTAAGCTAGATAATCAGCAAATAGATAGTTCAAAACGGGATAATCAAAGTGCTGGGATTTTTGCTGCTGATAATAGCTCGGAAAAGATCGCTAGCTACTTTCAGAATAGCCCATTTGTAGTCATTGCGAGTTTTTTTGTCTTGGGCTTATTAATTGCTTTTACTCCATGTGTGTTTCCATTATTACCCGTTCTGGCAGGGGTTATTGCGGGGAATAATATTTCAACGAAACGAAGCTTTTTTCTTGCGTTTTGTTATATCGTTGGTGGGGCAGTTTCGTACTCTGTTGGTGGAGTTATTGCTGCTACTTTTGGTTATAATCTTTCGGTATTTTTACAAAATACTTGGGTTATCTCGGTCATTGCAATATTGTTTATGACTTTTGCTTTATCGCTTTTTGGTGCTTTTGAGTTACAGTTACCAGCTGGATTACAAAATAAAATTAATAATCGTTTGAATAAATATAATAGCCATTCATTATTTGGTGCATTTCTGATAGGTGCAATCTCGACACTGATTTTATCACCTTGTGTGACTGCTCCCTTGGCGGGGGCGCTGGTTTATATTAGCAGCACTGGTAATGTCTGGTTAGGTGGTAGTAGTCTTTTTGCCATGGGCATGGGAAGTGGATTACCATTGATGCTAATTGCGGTATTTGGCAAACGGCTATTACCAAAAGCAGGATTATGGATGCTGCTAGTTAAAAAACTGCTTGGGATGATTATGCTATTAATGGCAATTTATATGCTTGGGCGGATTATTCCAGAAATGTATAGCCATATCCTATATCTGGCTTGGGGTATTGCATTAATTTATATTATTGCTCATGGAATACATAAGAGAGAATTATTGAAATATTCGCTAGCTAGTATTGTGAGTATTTTAGTTTTAGCTATTGCGGTTAACCTTGGTTACTTTCATCATGTAGAACAAGATTCAAGATTTACGGTTGTCGATAATCAAATTGACTTGCTTCATATCCTACAATCTGCTGAATATGAGCATCAGCCAGTAATGCTTGATTTTTATGCTAGCTGGTGTATTGCCTGTAAAGAAATGGATTTGAAAACCTTTAATGATGCAAAAGTTAATCAATTAATGAGTCAGTTTAAACTGGTGCGCGTTGATGTGAGTGAAAATAATCAAAATAGCCAAAGCCTGCTTGAAAAGTATAAAGTACTGGCTCCTCCTTCAATAGTCTTTGTAAATAAAAACGGAAAGGTACTTGATGATTATCAGATAACAGGGTTTATTTCAAATGATAGTCTCTATTTAAATCTAAAAAATATCTTGACGGATAAATTACAGTTAGAAGGCTGTATAGATAAAAAATGCTAGATTTATCATGTTACGTATAGTTATAAAAAAAGTGACCTACATGGCAGATATTGTAGGTCAATCTAAATACAAGGTATGATCTAGTCAAAGCCTTGAAACAGCTATTATAGGTTAGACAAAAATTAAATATGTTTCCATTTTTGCATAATTAATTCCCATTTTTGCTTTATATGAGATATGCAATTATTTTGATTGAATATTTATAGTCGTATGGATGGATGTTTAGCAAATTTAGTTCAAATAAAAGCTATTGCTGAGTCTGAATAATAACCTGTAAAACCTGCTATATTGAGGATAAGAAGGTAATCTTCATTACTTTTAAAACACATAAAAGTCTAGCCGCATTACAATATCGTATGAGATCAAATTGGAGTGTAAATTATGTCAGTAAAATCAATTCCTGCGGAAGGTGAGCTGGTTATTCAAACAATCGCCATGCCCGGCGATACCAATGCTAATGGCGATATTTTTGGTGGTTGGGTTTTATCCCAAATGGATTTAGGTGGAGCGATTGTTGCCAAATCACTATCATCTTCAGGGAGAGCTGCTACAGTTGCTATTGAAGGAATGTCATTTATTAATCCGGTAAAAGTAGGCGATTTAGTTGCTTGCTACGCTAGTATTATCAAACGGGGGCGCACGTCTATTCAGGTTAGTTTACAGACATGGACATATAATTATACTACTAGGGAATCGAGGCTGGTTACTAAGGGAATCTTTACTTACGTAGCTATAGATAATAATGGTAAACCGATTCCGCTGAAAATGGAAGAAAATTGATGCAAATTACCGAAATCTCCATTGCTAAATTGCGAATTCCACTAATTCGCCCATTTATTACTGCACTACGTAGAACAGAATATGTTGAAGATATTGTGGTTATTCTAAAAACAGACACAGGGCATATCGGGTATGGTTCGGCAGCTTCAACTCCAGTAATCACTGGTGATAGTCAAGAATCAATAGTTGGCGGACTACAGTTATTAGCAAATAAATTTCTAGGTGCTAGTCTTGATAACTATGAAAATATTCTTCGCGAGATAAATATTTCTCTTGTAAATAATAATTCTGCAAAAGCTGCATTTGATATTGCAATTCATGATCTGATTGCCAAAGGAATGGAGATACCTCTTTATAAACTCCTTGGCGGTGGTAAGCCTGAAGTAAAAATTCTGACGACTATAAGTGTCAAGGATGTATCTGAAATGGTTGCTGATGCTAAACTTTTTGTTAGTCAGGGCTTTGAAACACTCAAGATTAAAGTTGGTTTGAATCCTAATGAAGATATCATCCGGATTAAATCAATTCGCGATGCCGTTGGTGATGCCATCAATATTGTTACCGATGCTAATCAGGGGTGGGATGCTAAATCTGCACTTAATATCATTGAACAGCTGGTTTTAGGTAAAGTAAATATTGCTATGGTTGAACAGCCAGTAAAAGCATGGGATTATGATAATTTAAAGTATGTTCGTGATAATTCTAAATTACCAATTTATGCCGATGAGTCAGTATTTGGTATTCGCGATGCAGTAAAAATTATCAGTGAAAACATAGCTGATGGTATCAATATCAAGCTAATGAAATCAGGCGGGATTTATGCAGCTCGTGGGGTTTATGATCTTGCTACTAGCCACAGTATTCCTTGTATGGCTGGTTGTATGCTTGAGTCACCAATTGGTCTTGCCGCGATGGCTAGTTTTATTGTTAGTCGTGCAAACATCCGTTTTGTTGATCTTGACCCGATTACAATGATTAAAACTAACCCTATTGCTGGAGGCGTTACCCTTAATGGGGCAACCTTGAGTCTATCAGAAAATCCTGGTCTTGGAATAGATAGTATTGATGGTCTTGAAATTGTAGCTATAAGAGAGCTATAAATTAGCTGAAAATCAATTTTTAGTGGTCTATTTTGGTAGTGGCATTCAATTAATTTATTCGGGGGTAAAATGGATTGGCACTTTTATTTACAGTTAGCTAGTCTTTCGGTGATTGTTATCTATGCAATTTTGGTATTTAGGAATGTAGAGCCATTGGTTGCGACGGCAATTTGCGTGGGAATTGGTTTTATTTTTAACTGGTCATCACCACTTGAAATTGGTAAAGTATTGGAAAGTGCGTTAGGTTCATTTCTGGCTTTGGTTGGTTTTATAATAATGCTTGGTCGTGGTCTTGGCGAAGTGCTTAATGAAACTAAAGTTAGCCATACGATGGTGCATAAAATTGTTTACGGTATTGGCGTAAACACCCAGACTAGGGTAAAAATAGGTGTAGTTTTATCTTCGGTGGTTATTGTTGCTGTCTTGGGAACTCTAGCAGGTGGTCTCGCCATCCTCGCGCCAATTTTGCGCCCAATCGCAGCAAGTGTCGGATTATCACGTCCTAGTCTGGCTGTATTGATGCAAGCTGCTGGTGAAGAAGCCCTAATCCTTGGTCCATTTGCACCACCAGTAGTTGCCTTACTTGGGGTTACTAGTATCGGTTATGGTGCAATGCTCACTCATGCTGCGATTCCGATTGCATTAGTAACACTTATTACAACTTGGGTTATGGCAGGAAAATTACAGCGCCAATATAGTCATGAAGTTTTTTTTCATGATCCTAACGAAGAGCGTTTTATCCCGAGCAAGCGACAAAATCTGGCAACAATAATTTTTATTCTAGCTTTTATTGCTTGTGTGGTTTATGGATTGACTTTTAAGGCAAAAACTTCTTTTGTAATATTTGTCATGTTATTTTTAGCTTTGATCACTGGGTTATCTGGTGGTGTTAAATTAAGTAGGATATTTGAATTACTGGTTGAAGGGATGAAAAAGAATTTTCATCTATTTTTCATTTTTGTCCTGTTGGGACCTATGCTGGATCTAGTACAAAGTGCTGGCGGATTTAAGGCGTTGACTGAGCTATTTATTCCTCTTGAAAAATTTGGTGGTAAATCAATGCTCTCAATCTTGATCGGCGTAACTGGGGCTTTTGGGATGCCAGCTGCTTCAGCTGCAGTTATCAAGATGTTGCATGAAATGTTTTCACCCGCTGCAATTGAAATGCAGTTAACCGCAACTACTTTTGCGTTTAGCATGCTTCTAGCAACTAGGATTACTAATTTTGCTTATCCGGGTGCTAATATGTTTGCAGCAATGGGCTTTGCTGAGAGTGAAAATATCAAAGCGATGATTAAAAATGGCTTGACTGTTACTGCTGTTCAGGTAGTTTTTCTGATTCTTTATAGTATTATTTTATAGTAGTTGATGAATTTTAAAAAATTTATATAATAAATTTATTGGAGTAGTTATGCAGGTGGTTATTTGGGAACAACTATCTCAGACAGAGAAAGAGTTGGTTTTAGCACGTAGTCAGGCAAGTGATGATGAAGTGTTGACTTCTCAGGTTAAAGAAATTATTGCTAATGTACGCCAAAATGGCGATAAGGCATTACTTGAATATGCGGCTCGCTTTGATGGTGCCAGCCTTGATTCTTTAGTGGTGAGTACTGATGAATATAATGCAATTGAAAGCCTAAGCAATGACGAGAAACAGGCGATTTTGACGGCAATTGATAATATCCGTCATTATCATACAGTTAGTTGTCCAAAGCCATTTGAGTTTGAACGGAATGGTGCTAAACTTGGTAAATTATATCGACCCATTGAGCGGGTTGGTTTATACATTCCGGGGGGAACTGCGCCACTGGTTTCTACCTTATTGATGTTAGCAATCCCGGCTACTATTGCAGGCTGTCAAACTAAAGTATTAGTAACGCCGCCGGGCAAAAATGGGCTAATTAATCCTGCAATTTTATTTGCTGCTAAAGCTTGTGGGATTGATGCCGTGTATAAAGCTGGTGGAGCACAAGCGATAGCTGCGTTAGCCTTTGGCACTGAATCAATTCCAAAAGTTTATAAGATATTTGGTCCGGGAAATAAATACGTAACCGAAGCCAAAATCCAAGTATCACAGACCCATAATGGGGCAGCACTAGATATGCCAGCTGGACCATCTGAAGTACTGGTAATTGCTGATGATAAAGCCAATCCAGTGTTTGTTGCAAGCGACTTACTCGCGCAAGCTGAACATGATGTTGCCGCCCAAGTAATTTTAGTCACTACTTCAATTGAGTTGGCTGAAAAAGTGAAGGCAGAAGTAGAACGCCAGACGGCTTATCTATCACGCAAAGAGATAATTAAGCAATCACTAGCAAAAAGTGCGGTGATAATTGCCAAAGATTTAACCCAAGCGTTTGCGATTTCTAATCAATATGCGCCGGAACACCTGATTTTGCAAATAGCTAATGCTGAAGCACATTTGCCACAAGTTATCAATGCTGGCTCAGTGTTCGTTGGTGAATGGACGCCTGAGTCAGTTGGTGATTATGCTAGTGGAACTAATCATGTATTACCTACTTATGGTTATGCACAAATGTATAGTGGGCTTGATGTAATCGCATTTATGAAGGCAATTTCGTTTCAGAATCTCTCTGCTACAGGTATTCAGACGCTGGGCCCAGTAGTAGAAACACTAGCTGATCTGGAAGGCTTAGATGCGCATAAAAATGCAGTGACAGTTAGGTTACAGCATCTTAATAAATAAGTTGATTTTTGGTTGGTCTATAGCTGCTGTCCACAATTAATAAAGAGAGATTTTCAATGCAAAAATTACAATTTAAGATAGAGATTAATGCTCCGGTAGCAAAAGTTTATAATCTGATGCTTGGGCTTGACAATAAACAAAGCTACGAAGAGTGGACGGCAGCGTTTAATCCAACCTCGACCTATGAGGGGAGCTGGAATAAAGGTAGTAAAATCCTTTTTATTGG
>JBDHRI010000106.1:0-5808 GCA_039807465.1 Burkholderiales bacterium
ATGTAATCTTTCCGAAGCAGCTCATTTGGGAGAGCGTTACCGTAAGGAAATTCATATTTCGCTGCGCCTTAGTAATCAGGTGCGTCAGATGCGCCAGAATGGGAAAAGCCCTGAAGTTCGCTTGAAAACAGTTGATGAGACGATTAAGGTTGAACTATGGGATAATCTAAGCATGAAACCAGTCGAGATTCTTAGCTGGCATCTGGAACGTCGCGATGACTTTGAGCTGGTGTGTAGTATCCTTCATGGTTTATTTGTTGATATGCAGTTGGCAGTGAGTTATGAGTGATCTAGCTAACAAAATTAATGATATTCTGCCTCAAACTCAGTGTACCAGATGTGGTTATCCTTCGTGCCGGGATTATGCAGTTGCACTGGCTAAGGATGAAGCGGATATAAACCAATGTCCACCAGGGGGCGATGATGGAATTACCTTACTAGCCAATTTGCTTGGTAAGCCCGTGAAGCCATTAAATCCTGATAATGGAGTGATTGAACCAAGGCGGCTCGCTGTTATTGAAGAAGATGCCTGTATTGGTTGTACGCTATGTATCAAGGCTTGTCCGGTAGATGCGATTATCGGTGCCAACAAAATGATGCATACGGTTATTGCTAGCGAATGTACTGGTTGTGATTTATGTATTCCTGTGTGCCCAGTAGATTGTATCAAAGTGATTGTTGACCCAGATCAAGACTGGAATATTGAACGACGCGAACGGGCGCGATCTCGCTTTGAGCAGCATCATGAGCGGCGTGAAAATGAAAAAAAGGCTAGGGAATCACGCTTGGCTATGCAGGCAGAGTTGCTAAAAAAAGCGCGACAGATAAATGATGTGTCTGTTGTCAGTAAAGAGGAAAACCCAAAGTCAGATTTGATAGCGCAAATTATGGCAAAAGCCAAAAGTGGTACAAAATAAACCCGGTGTTATACCGGGTTTGATACTTTAAAATTAAGATAATAACTGATTTACGTAATTCTCAACGCCCTGTTCGAGAGTTAGGAATGGCGTTTTATATAAGCCATCATTGATTAGGCGCGTATTGTCTGCTTGGGTAAAGCATTGATATTTACCCGCTAGATCGCCGGGGAAGGGAATATATTCCAAAATACCTTGAGTTACTGCGGTAGCCAGATCAATTGCTGGCTTGCCTTCAGCTTTTCGGCAGGCATTGATAGTTGCCATTGCCAGATCATTAAAGCTGCGTGCCTGTCCGGTTCCACAGTTAAAAATTCCTGATACTTCATGAGGGTTCTGGATGTGATTGGTAAAGAAATGCATGTTTACATTGACTACATCTTCAATTGATATAAAATCACGTGATTGTTCTCCATTACCGTACCCCTGACAACCTTCGAAAAGTTTAACTCCTCCGAATTCCTGATATTGACGGAAATTATGTAGCACAACTGATGCCATCCGTCCCTTGTGAAATTCACGATGCCCATAAACATTAAAATATTTTAATCCAACTACGGGAGCCTTTAAGCCACCTTCAAAGTAACGGCGCACGGTTTGATCAAATAATAGCTTTGAATAACCATAAACATTTAGCGGAATTTCATTTTCGCGATCTTCAACAAACTTGCTGCTAGCTCCATATGTTGCGGCAGAAGAGGCATAAATCATCGGCACCTCGTTTTTTTGTGCATATTCCAATAAAAGGCATGAATATTCATAATTGTTTTTCATGATATAGCGTCCATCGGCTTCTACAGTAGCTGAACATGCGCCCTGATGAAAAATATAGTCAACCTGATTGTCGTACTCACCAGCAACGATAGACTGAATAAAGTCTTCTTTGTCGATATAATCAAGAATGTCCAAGTCTGCAAGGTTTCTGGCTTTATTACCATTAGTCAGGTTATCTACGGCGATAATATCAAAGTGTCCGCGGGCATTTAATTCTTTGACAATGTTTGCACCAATAAAACCTGCCGCTCCAGTTACAACTATAATCATATGCTTATTTTCCTGTGTTTATTAGATATAATAAGTATCAATTTTACTACTAATTAAGCCTGATATTATATTGATTTATAAATTAAATCAAATTTTATGTATGAATCAGGCAAATTTAGGGTTATTTACCTCTATTTAAATGTATAATTTAGCCTAAGATGCTTTAAATAAATATTAATGTTTGATATTAGCCCTCTGGTTTAGCAGAGAAAGCTTGAAAATAGTCATCTAGGAAGGAAATTAATATGCCAAAAAAGGGTGCGGCATTTTTATTAGCTACATTATTTCTGTTTGTCGGCTGTGCATTCATCTCACCAACCAGTCAGCTACCTTCTGATGATGAATCCCCAGGGTTTCTTGAAAGCTATAATCTGTTAAAACCTTATCCAAGTGAATCAGGTATCAGGGCATGGCGCTATATCAATCCTAAATTTGCGTTTTATAAATATAAGTCAATTATAGTTAGACCCGCTGTTATTGTTAGTAACCCTGAGGATAACAGCATTTCACCAGAAGTAATTGCCAATGGGCAAAAATATCTGCAAGATTATACAAAGACCTTTATTCAGCAAAAAGGCTATGCTGTTGTGAGTAATTCTGGTCCATCGGTTGCTGCTCTTGATATCATTGTTGCCGGAGCTGAACTTGACCCTGTTACATGGAAATTAAGAAAACTTACTTCAGTAACTTCGGTTATGGGGCGAATTACCGGGCGCATTCCTATTGAGTCCGGCGATAACAGTTTACTTGCTCTTGAGATCGGTGGGCGGGCTATTGATACGCAGTCGGGGCTATTTGTCGGGGCGTCATTTATTACTGTTCCGGCGGTGAAATTTAAGGACAAGGCAAATAGTGTTGCTGAATTTGAAAGCGCATTGACTCCATGGATAAATCAGGCATTAAAGAATTTTCAGGAAAGTAATTAAAACTGTATGCATATACAAAAAATATTTATATCTTTAGGGGTGGTAGTTTTCTTCCTTTCTGCTTGTGCGACTAATAATCAACCTATTTCTAACAGTCTTGATTCAAGCTATGCCAAATCATATGGAAATCTTTCAGAAGTCAAAAGTAATACATCTCCTGATGTGAAAATCTTTAGTTATAATAACCCAACGTGGACAAAAGGTAAATATACTAATACGATTATTAATCCAGTTGTGTTTTATTCCGGTGAGTCTAGTCAGTCACAAATTGAAATGTATTTTGACACTAATAGCCGTATTGAATTACAACAATATCTAGTTGATTTATTAAAAGATTATTTAAAGGTAGTTAGTAAGCCTGCAACTAATGCAACTTCGTTGAAGATAACAGTAACTGGGGCTAAACTCGTCGATGCATCTGATGGCTATACTCCAGTTAAATTGATTCCTGTAAGTCAGCTACTTTCTGGAGAGCCTGAGCCCAATTCAGTACTAGAAATCAGCGCTGAGATTACAGATAGTATTAGTGGTGAGCTATTAGGTTCAAGCATGATAACAATAAATGAAGAGAAGCTGCAACATGATGTTCGTAGTCAAGAGGATTTTGTGAGTCAGGTGAAACTGTGGTCGGCAATTGCAACCAAATATGCTGCAAATTATAAGGTGGTTAATAATTGATGTTTAAACAGCTATATTCGGATGAGCTAAAGAAACTTCTCGCCGATGCCAATAATGGATTAATGCTTCTTGATGTTCGGCAACCCTACGAACATGATGAATTTCATATTCCTGGTTCTATCTTGATCCCGTTAAATGAATTACCAGAACGGATAACCGAATTAGAAGGCTACAAAGATGCTCCGTTAGTAGTCTATTGTAAGGCTGGTGTAAGAAGTGCCATGGCTTGCAAATTCCTAGCGGCACATGGGTTTAATGATTTGACTAATCTTGCTGATGGTGTAATGGGGTGGTGATAACAAGCAAATAGATTATCTTATTTTTATAAATAAATCTTTAAAAAGCCCACTGTCATTGAGGGAAGGATTAGTGGTCATATTAATGAAAGCAGGCTTTTAAAAAATCTCGTATAAGCTTTCTTACCCCGATATGATAACAAAATAAATAAGTGAGTGGTTGCCCAGTTTTGCATATTCATTTCCCATTTTTGCAATCAAACTGTAAACGGCTACATAGCTGCTTATTTATGCTTCGGCGTTCGCGATCAAAAAACCAGCCATATTTATTAAAATAGCGAGCCATGTTTTGAGTGTGCATCTAGGGCATTAAAATAGAAGTTTATTTCTACCATGGTAAGTTTTTAACTTGGTTTAGGGGGGTAATAATTATTTTATCACTAACCTGATATTCTCGACTTCCTGGATAAATTATCCGCAGTGACTCCAAGCCTAGATCTTCACAGATTTGTTTCATTGATGGAGTCGCTTTTGGTGCTTCTGCTAGCTTAAATTCAAAACCAAATTTTTTACCATTTTTAAGGATTAGTAAATCTAACTCTGCCTTGTTGTGTGATGCCCAAAAGTAACAAGAGTCATTGCTTACTTTACTTTGGCGAATGATCTCTTCAAGAGCAATACCCTCAAATGATGCGCCTGCTTTAGGGTGTTTAAAGATGTCAACATATTGCTGAATACCCAAAACATAATGTAATAATCCGCTATCACGATAATAAATTTTAGGACTTTTTACCTGACGTTTAGAAATATTTTCATGCCATGGCTTGAGTTCACGGAGCATAAAGCTACCGCTAAGATATGAAATATAACGTTTGATGGTCGGTTGGCTAACTCCAAGTGATGTTGCCAGTTGGGAGAAATTCATTATCTGTCCATGGTAATGAGCCAGCATAAACCAGAGTTTTTGTATAACATCTGCTTGAAAATTGAAGCCTAGAGTTACAAGATCTTGTTCCACGTAGGTACGCATAAAATTTTCTCGCCAGATCATACTATCGGCATTGTCTAATAAGTAACTTCTAGGAAATCCTCCTTGCAACCATAAATTCTCCCAGTTATCTACTTCATTGGCAGAAAATGGTGTTATTTCGATATAGGAAATCCTGCCTGCTAGGCTTTCTGATGATTGATTAATTAATTCTCGAGAGGCACTACCTAAAATCAAGAATCTTTGTTCGGCATGCTCATCATGCAAATAGCGGAGGTAGGGAAATAGCTGTGGGCGACGCTGGATTTCGTCAATTATGATCAACCCGCTTATTTTGGGTAAAATAAAATCAGGATTTTCCAATGCTTGTAGATCGGAAGGTCTCTCTAGATCAAAGTAACCGCTATCGGAGCGGGTTTTCCCATGAGTAGTCCAAATTTGACGCGCTAGTGTGGTCTTACCACATTGTCGCGGACCAAGCAGGCATACAATCCGATTGACACGGAATGCTTGTTCAATCTGATTTAATAAATCGTTTCGTTGGATTAGTTGCATGTAATAATTTCCTAATATTAGGAATTTTACCATGAAATTTTAAAATATGGTTTTAATTTTTCATGGTAAATATCTTGAGGGTTGCTTGGATTTATTTCCATCTGTATTGCGGAATTTTCCGGACTAGGCGTAAGATAAATGTGGATAGTATCTTAGCCTTAATTAGTTCTCTTGGACGTGTGTTTTTTGTTTATGCTCCTGCGTTCGCGATCAAGAAACCAGCCATATTTATAAAAATAGCGCGCCATGTTTTGAATATGAATCCAGAACATTTTTAGGCTACGGTATGATTCCTGATTATGCTCATGGGTAACTGTTACATGCGGATAAAACCATGCCTTATCTTCGCGATAAAAGCGGCGAGTAATATCGGTATCTTCGAAATACATAAAGAATCGTTCATCAAATAAGCCAATTTCTGCCAGATCAGCAACTCTAAATAACATAAAACTACCCGATAGATA
>JBDHRI010000107.1:0-5771 GCA_039807465.1 Burkholderiales bacterium
ACTCATAATGTTCACTGCCGCACATGCAGCTTAGGAAATATGCTGATTTAGAAGTGTATAGTGATAATCGTTCACTGCCGCACAGGCAGCTTAGAAATTCTTGGGGAATAACTGATATTTTTTATAATTGTTCACTGCCGCACAGGCAGCTTAGAAACGACAACTAATACTTTTTTTGCTGATAATGTAAGTTCACTGCCGCACAGGCAGCTTAGAAAATCAACCAAGCCGGTAAATGTATTGCTGCCATGTTCACTGCCGCACAGGCAGCTTAGAAAAGTACAGTAAGTCATTGATAATAATAGCTATAGTTCACTGCCGCACAGGCAGCTTAGAAATGATTAATATCAGAATCAAGTACTGCAAGCATGTTCACTGCCGCACAGGCAGCTTAGAAAATTGTATTTGTACTTCATATAAATGTGTTTTAGTTCACTGCCGCACAGGCAGCTTAGAAAAGATGTTGGTAATAAAAGGAAAATGGACAAAGCTTCACTACTATATACGCAATTTGCGGTCTATAAAAGGGGGCAGAGTAGATTAGTCTATAGTTCCTATTCCAATAACAAAATAAGGTATAATCTCAATCAATACACTAAATCTTATGAATGATGAGAAAATGCTTGAAAGTAATAACGGGATTTATACCATAGACGCACATTATGTGCGGAATAATCTTGCCGCAGTATATTTGATTCACGAAGGTAATGAGGCTGCAATAGTTGAGACAGCTAATTTACATTCACTTCCCCATGTAGAAGCTAAGTTGGCACAAATTGGTCTTGATAATGACTCGGTAAAATACATCTTTCTTACGCATATTCATCTTGATCATGCTGGTGGGGCTGGTGCTTATATGGCAAAATTTCCCCATGCTAAGTTAGTAGTTCATCCGCGTGGTGCTAAGCATATGATAAATCCATCGGTACTTGAGCAAAGTGTGATTGGCGTTTATGGTGCAGAATTTGTTAGCAAAATGTATGGTAAATTGCAGCCTATTGATCAGGACAGGCTGCTTATAGCTACCGATGGTCTTGAACTAATGCTTGGCAATCGACAAATCATTTGTCGCCATACACCGGGACATGCTAATCATCATATTGCAATCTTTGATAAGAAGGCAAATGCTGTATTTACTGGCGATGTGTTTGGTGTTTGTTACCCCGAGCTGGTAAATAAGGTAGGGGATCGCTTTATATTTCCGACTACTACTCCGGTTAATTTTGATCCGAACTTAATGCATCAGTCGATTGATTTAATCAAAGATTCTGGCGTAGATATGTTTTATCCTACTCATTTTGGTGGGGTTTCAGAGGTAGTAAAATATGCAGAAATTCTACATCGGATGGTTGATGATTTTGTAGCTATAGCCAAGACTTGTAGCAACTTGTCTACGCCTACCGAAAAAATTTGCGCAAAACTTGATGACTACTTATGGATAAAGGCACAAAAATTTGGTATGATACTTGATCGGGAACAGTTCCAGCAGTCAGTTGGGATGGATAATCAAATCAATGCACAAGGGTTAGCGCATTGGTTATCATGTTGCTAAGAAGATGATCCATTTGTATTATTAATCTGGTTTAGCTTAAAAGGGTGATTTATGCAATATAAATATTTATTTGGGATGGTTGGTATTTTGGCGAGTAGCTTTTGTTATGCCACTTTGGGTGAAAATCCTGATTCTATTAATAAGGATATTCAAGTTTTAAATACTACTAATAATGGTAGTCAGAATTTATCTTCGGCAAAAAATATAACTGCTAGTAAGCTTCAGTTAAAGCAGCAGGCAAACTATGAGCAATATAGTTTTACTACCAATGATGGCATAAGTGTTATTCAATACGTAGCAAATGATAATGTTTTTGCCATCAAGTGGCATGGTTCACATATCCCCAATTTACGTCAGCTTTATGGCGCGTATTTTCCTAACTATCAGACAAATAAAAGTAGCTATATCGGAACAAGTCAGCATAAGGTAACTAATACTATTCTTGATGCGGGTGTGACTGGTATTACTGGTGCATTTAGCGGTTATGCACTTTTGAAAGCAGAGATGCCTGCTAACTTAACATTAGCTGATTTGAAATAGGTGGTATCAGGATGAAAAAATATTCTAGTTTATTGGTATCGCTTGCTGCATTATGTCTTTCTGCCTGTAATGGTGGAAGCAGCTCATCTTCGTCAAATAATACATTAGCTTATAATCAAACGCCGATTATTATTGATGCTGGTGTTAATGGGGCTGCTTCAGTTAATCGCCCGTTTGTAACAGTAACTTTATGCGTGCCCGGTACTGATACTTGCCAGACGATTGATCATGTGCTACTGGATAGTGGTTCTGATGGATTGCGGGTACCTGCTTCGATACTAAAAAATGCAGCAATGTACCCCCAGCTTACGTTTGATAATCAGCCTTTATATACTTGTGCCAATTATGCAGCTGGCTACGACTTTGGTTCAATGAATCTGACGGATGTGGTCTGGGGCGGAGAAACAGCTAAATCTGTGCCATTTCAGATTATTGATGATAGCCAACCGCAAGTTGGAATCCCTGCATCTTGTGATGCAACGGGTAATTATTTTGATTTTGTCGCCGCCGGACAAAATGCAATCATTGGTGTGCGGAATAGTGTTTTTGATGCAGATACTAATTACACCTGCAATAATGGGACATGTAGTCTTGTAAGCAATTTGCCAGAGTCAATGTTAATTGCTAGTCCGGTGATTCGTATGCCAGTTGATAATAACGGGGTATTATTGCAGTTCCCAACTGTTCCTGCCACTGGAGCCAGTAGCTTTACTGGTACGCTTACTTTTGGTATCAATACCCAGCCAAATAATAGTGTTGGTTCAAGTGTTAATCTCCTTTATACCAAAGATAGTTTGTTTAATACGAATTATAATAATACAAATTATCAAGCTACATTTGATAGTGGTACACCATTAATCATATTTTCTGATAATAACCTTCCTCTTTGTACCGGAGAGTTTGCCGGGTTATATTGTCCAGCTTCACCAATGCAGATTAATGCGGTATTTTCTAATTATAATGGAGGTAATCAGATTAATTCAAGTTATCCTCTTACAAACCCAGCTATTTATTTGGGGAATGCGATTGCGGGTAATACGCTGCTACCATATGCTGGTGCGCCATGTAGTGGTTGTGAAAGTTTTGCTGATTCAATATTCCTCTGGGGATTACCTTATTTTTATGGTAAAACTATTTATTCAATTTTTCCGGGAGCTATGGTTAATGGCGAATCTGCTCCAGCACTTGGCTTTAGTAGCTAAAAGAGGATAATTATCGTAAGTTATGAAAGAATTTGATTGCTGGTCTATAGCTTTGGTAGGGTGAAGATAAAATGCTAATTGGAAAAAATCTGAGTTTATTCAGGATATTAAAAATAACCTGGAAGGTTGATCTATTGATGATTATATTTTGTAGTATTACTTATATAGTCGATGTCTATGTATTGGTGTCCTTTAAGCTACCAATTGCTTATCCTGCCTTGATGGGTACGGCAATCGCATTTTTTATTGGTTTTAATAATAATCAGGCATACGATCGCTGGTGGGAAGCTAGAACCATCTGGGGTGGCATAGTTAATGATTCAAGGTCGTGGGCAAGAAATCTTCTTGCCTATAATCTGGATAAACAAGCTACTGAGCGAATGGTTTACCGTCATATCGGCTTTTTATATGCATTAACGGCTTCATTAAGAAGATTTGACGATGATAAAAGTTACCTTGATTATATTCCGAAATCTGATGTAGCTAAGTTACAGTCAAAATCTCATATTCCAAATGCCTTATTACGGATACAGTCTGAAGAGCTAAAACAATTAAGAGATAAGCAGCAAATAACTGATTTTGAGTTTCTTGGCTTAAATAGTCTGCTGGAAAATTTATGTGATGGGATGGGGAAATCTGAACGAATAAATAATACGGTTTTCCCGATAAGTTATCTTTTTTTTACGAAGCTTTTTATCTGGGTTTTTATTGCCCTGATTACAATGTCCATCAATAGTGAAGTTGGCTGGCAATCGGTAATATTGAGCTGGTTGATAGGCTTTGTTTTTAATACTATTCATTTAAATGGATTAAGCCTGATGAACCCTTTTGAGTTCCATTCTTCTGGTGTGCCGATTTCTAGCATCACCAGAAATATTGAGATAAATCTGTTGCAGGAAATTGGTGCTGACTATATTCCGCCGCCATTACAGCCGATTAATGGTGAGTATATCTTATAATCATTCTAATCCTCTGTTTGTTCTCTTTTGTATCATCGTTCTCCAGTGATTTATTTGCTGGAGCTATTACCTGCTTATTTTTGTTATTTATATTTGGTAATTAATTACTAAATAATTTAGATGGTGTTAGTAGGCTATGCTACAATAATGTATAGTTAAAAAAGGGATGAGTGGATATGAAAAAACTAGTGGTCCTGACTGGCGCGGGGATGAGTGCGGAGAGTGGGTTAAAAACTTTTCGTGATATGGGTGGACTTTGGGAGAATTATGCTATAGAAGAAGTAGCAACACCTTCTGCTTGGGCGAAAAATAAGGAGCTAGTTTTACGTTTCTATAATGAAAGACGCAGTCAATTAGCACAGGTAGAGCCTAATGGTGGACATTATGGCTTGGTTGAGCTTGAGAAGTATTTTGATGTACAAATAATTACCCAAAATGTTGATAACCTTCATGAGCGGGCTGGTAGTAAAAATATTCTCCACTTGCATGGAGAATTAACCAAGGCAAGAAGTACAATAGAAAATAAGTTGATTTATGACATCGGGTATAAAGAAATAAATATTGGTGATCATTGTGATTTGGGTTCGCAACTAAGACCGCATATCGTGTGGTTTGGCGAGGATGTTCCCGAGATTACTAATGCCATTAATCTGACGACTGAAGCTGATATTTTTGTCGTTATTGGTACTTCGCTTGAGGTTTATCCGGCAGCGAGCCTGATTGACTATGTAAAACCCGGCGTGCCGATATATATTATTGATCCGAATAAAATGCATTCGGCGGCATTTCGTGAGATTAAACATATTCAAGAGCCAGCAGTGGCTGGAGTTACACAATTAATTGAATTGCTAACAAAATAGATATTTGTTAAAATAAATATATTTACAAAAGGGGTAATATGAGTAATTTATCAGAAAATAGTCAAGGTTGGTTGATTACTGATCTTTCAAAATATTTGGAGAATAATCAAATAAATCCATTTGCAGGCAAACCTGCAGAAGATATTTTGAATACTTTTAAAGAATATGTGGAAAATATACAATTTAAAGATGGTGAAAAGTTTAATCTGAATAATTATACGAATATCTTTAAAAAAGATGGTTTAAGCACGGAGTATTTGTGTCATTTTCTTGAAACTACGAGTTCTTTTTTTGGTTCTTCACGTCCGGGAAATGCAAATCAATTTGGCATCAAGAAAAATGCGGGTAAAGATAGTTATTATATTTCTAGCCCGCTCAATGGGGGTAAAGGTGAAATCGAAGCTGCTCCTGAAAATGAAGCAAATACTGCGTTTAATAAAATAAAAGAGTCATTAAAAAAACTTGCTGAACAGATTTCAGACGAGAGTTCTGATAAAAGTAATTTTGAGTGCTTGGCTATAGAGTTTAATGAGTCGCCAATTCAAGCGAAGCAATGTCTTCTTAAATTCATTTATCTTAATAATATGGATAAGCTAATTCCTATTTATAAGAA
This sequence comes from Burkholderiales bacterium, assembly GCA_039807465.1. Lineage (GTDB taxonomy): Bacteria > Pseudomonadota > Gammaproteobacteria > Burkholderiales > UBA11063 > Aquella. Next base: position 5,727 of record JBDHRI010000107.1, read on the forward strand.
AGAAGTGCTGCAATCCATTTGTCAAGGGTTAGGGATTTTAACGCC
>JBDHRI010000007.1:0-26417 GCA_039807465.1 Burkholderiales bacterium
GGTATCAGGTACAGCGACAATTATTTAACAATATTATTGCTGAATTTATTAAACACAACAGTATTACAGATATTGCATATGCACAATTATAAATATCTGTCAATGCGTAAGTTCTAAATTTCTCACGGTGATTTAGGCAAAGATTGGAAAGAGCGAAATTTTACTATAGAGGAGCAAAAATTCTTTGGTGCAAAAAGATTTCAAAAAATCAAGATTAATTATGAGCAGCCGTGGGCTAAACTTTTTGCTGATGCTAAACGCTTTATGCTTGAAGGAAAAGATCCCTTATCTGATGAGATGCAGGAATTAGCTCAAAAGGGGATTGATTTGTGGGCAGAGCTATCTAAAAAACAGTATCCAAATAATCCTGAATTGGCAAATAAAATGTGGGAATTAATGAAAGCTGGTGACATTCCAGTTGGCTTAATTGCAGGTTATGATCACAAAGTTATATTATACTTTAACGAAGCTATGGAATATCGGGAATCTTTGATGGGGTAAGATTTAAAATGGCGGAGTGGACGGGACTCGAACCCGCGACCCCCTGCGTGACAGGCAGGTATTCTAACCAGCTGAACTACCACTCCGCATGGTGGGCGCAACAGGATTCGAACCTATGACCTCCTGCTTGTAAGGCAGATGCTCTACCAACTGAGCTATGCGCCCCGCGCCTATTTGGCTGCGAGGTAAGTATTATGCCAGCTCCATGCTTAATTTGCAACTCTTTTTTCTATACTGTGGCATAAATATATAACGTTATTTTTTAATCTTCTGTTATACAATTAATTCTTCCTAAGGGGAGAGTTGTTACTGATTGATAATTTGACCATTAGTTACCTGTCCAGTGAGTTTGCCTTTGTTTTGCAGGATTACTTTGCCTCCTGCGACTGTAAACTGGACATTTCCTTTTACCGTTGATTTATCAATAATTACTGTTGCTGGTTTTGTTGATTTACTGATAATATTACCAATTACCTTACTTCTTGAGCTAAGCATCAGGCTCCCACCATTAAATACAATTCCGTTACCAAAGTAAGTATCGATACTACTAATATTGCCGCCAACGGTTGTAAGATCTTTAAAAGTACACTTGGTTGCGTTCAGGTTTCCTTTAATATTACTATCGTCTCGTACAGTTACCTGGGTCAAGCTGGCGTCGCTCTCTATTTGCAGGTCATTAACTATGGTGATCTGGGTTGCCGTCAGGTCGCCACCAACAGTTAACGCACTATATTTGCCATTTTGTAGTGTTTGATCTCCGCTACTGATGGTTGCAGGAGCAACATACCACAATGATTTATTATTGTTATTTGCCGATTGACTATTATCATCTCCGCTACCTGACATTGTTCCACATGCAACTAAACTTGTTAGTCCCAGAGCTATTATCAGATAATGTTTTATTTTCATTTTAGTTTTTATCCATGTAAATATGTTTATTTATTGTTTCTGCAATTAACTGACCATGTTTGATAAAATCATCAGGATAATTGACACTGCTTAACTCAGAAAGGTTTACTACCTCAAGTCCACTATAGCCGCAAGGGTTTATATAGCTAAAGTATAGTTTATTTATTGAAAAATTAAAACTTAAACCATGATAACTACATCCCTTACGGATTTTTAATCCTAATGAGGCAATTTTTTTCTGATTAACATAAACTCCAGGTGCTGCACGATCCCCATACGCAGTAATATTAAAATTTTTCATTAGATAGTCAATAATTGCATTTTCAATTGTGGTTACAAAATCACGAATTGATAATTGTGCTCGTTTTAAATCAACCATTAGATAAATTACTATCTGTCCTGGTCCATGGTATGTAACCTGACCGCCACGATCCGTTCTGACAATTGGGATATTATGATTTTTTACAAGAATATGTTCTTCTTTTCCCGCTAGTCCAAGCGTAAATACCGGGTCATGTTCGACAATCCAGAGTTCATCAGGAGTAGTCTCAAACCTTGACTCTGTGAAGTCTTTCATTGCTTGCCAGCACTCTAGGTAATCGATTTTACCAATGTTTCGGATTATTGCAGTTTTCTTCATTATAAGGTGATTTTTACTAGCGGATGACTATTAAGTGCAAGATAAATATTATCTAATTGTGCCTTTGAAGTTGCATTAATGGTAGCCGTAATCGATAAATAATTACCAGCCCTGCTTAGTTTATATTGTAAGTCCTTTTCATGATTGAATTCTTCTGCATGTTTAATAATTATAGCGCTGACTTCAGCTATTAACTCGGGATGATTAAAACCCATTATTTTTATTGCAAACGGGCAGGGGAATTTTAATAATTCTTCTATATTACTATTTTCAGACATTTTCTTCAGTTTCCTTCTGACTATCGTATTCTTCTATTAAATCCTGCTCATGATTCAGGAATGTTTCATTAATGTTTGGTAATGGTGGTAATTCTTCTAGGCTTTGGATGCCCATATCATCCAAAAACTGATTGGTTGTTGCTAGTAATTCGGGCTTTCCGGGGAGCTGTTTGTGTCCCACCACCTCAATCCAGTTGCGGTCAAATAATAATTGCACGATATTACTATTAATGGCAACACCACGCAGGTTTTCAATTTCACCCCTTGTAACTGGCTGGCGATAAGCTATTATTGCCAAGGTTTCCATTACTGCTCTCGAGTACCTAGCTGGCTTGGTATTATATAGTTTATTCAAATAAGACTGGAACTCTGGGCGAGAACGAAACCGATAGCCACTAGCAAGAGTAATCAGTTCAATCCCACTATCAGTATATTCACTAGCTAGTTCCTCAATTATTAGCCTGACTGTATCTTTGCTGATTTGATTGTCAAAAACATCTAATAATTGGTCAATTGCGATAACGTCTGTCGCAGTTAAAAGGCAGGCTTCTATGACTTTTTTTATATGACTTAACGTGGCTACTGTCATTCTGCTGCCAATTCTACAAAAATATCCAGCTTTTCATCCTGCATAATAAGGACAGCTCCTTCTTTTCCTAATTCTAGAATAGCAATAAAGTTAACTACTACATGTGCTGTACCCAGTTCAATTTTGAAAAGGGCAAAGAAGCTTGACTTACCATGTTCCTGTAAATGACGGAGAATTTGAGTCATATGTTCACGGACTGATAGTTCCTGCTTTTTCATATGATGCTGGTTACGACTAGTTAAACTCCTGATTAACAATGTTTGCCAAGCTTTTTGTAATTGCTCCGGGGTTACTATTGGTAATTCAGGCGCTGCTTCTTCAACTAAAACATCCAGCCAGCGGTAATCGCGATCAGCCTGCGGAATTTTATTAATGCTTTCAGCGGCAAGCTTGATTTGCTCATATTCGATCAAACGGCGGATAAGCTCCTGTCTGGGGTCGCTCTCATCATCTTCATTTGTCAACTCACTTTGTGCCGGAGGTGGTAGCAAGATTCTTGATTTTATTTCCAGCAGGACAGCTGCCATGAGCAGATATTCACCAGCCAGTTCTATATTTAGCACCTGCATGGCATTAATGTAGCTTATATACTGATCGGTGATTTTAGTTATGGGAATTTCCTTGATATCTATATTCTGCTTGCGGATTAAATATAATAGCAGATCAAGTGGTCCCTCAAACATTTCAAGAAATACCTGTAGGGCTTCCGGTGGAATATATAAATCTTGTGGAAGCTCGGTAATTTCCTGTTGATTAACGGTTATTGCTAAATTTGTCATGACTAATATGATAAGTATTGATTAAATAGTAAGCGTTTTATAAATTTTTTATCCCAAACTGGGTTATAAGTATTTGCCCAACATTCCTAAAACCTTATTGTAACCTATCTTGATATTGATTCGTTATTTCTTGAATTTTTTATGTATTTTTTTAGCTAAGTTTCAACTCGTGTAAGTATTGTAAATACTAGGTTATTGTGCATTGCATTAAAATATATCTATATGAAATTGTTAAATATTTTTCGGTATCATGCTTACAATGTAAGTTTCTATGTGGTATAATATTGGTATATGATAAAACAGGAAGATAATAAATTAACCTGTATGCTTAGTATTTTAAAGAATTATACATAAATCTAGTAGGAAATAATGAAGGTGAGCTTAGTACAATCAAGATACAAACTGGCAATATCAAAAATTGCCCGTAAAAGTATTTTATTTTGTATTTTGATCTTGATGTTAAACCAGTTTGATTGTGATGATACTATATTCATTAATGGACATTACTTGAATCATGCAGTATTCTGCATACATGGCAAAGTAATTATTTCCAGCTTATTTCCATTTTTTGCTCAGCTAAGTAATCTTTTGCATACATCATGGATATACTTAGTTGGTGGTTCGGATTATTTATTTACACTCAGCAGGTGTACTGAGTTTGTTAGTCAAATATTGATGGGGGTCTCTCTTTCATGGTTTTTAAATTATCGCCATGATGAGAGTTACTCAAAAAATATATTTTCACTGGCGAAACATTTTTCGGTCTGGGTTCAGTTTAATGCCTCATCTAAAGCTCTTATAACTGACAACTGACCCTGAAGGTGAGTAATGTTAGTTGAAATTTGTTTTTTTACCCCCATATAGTATGGATGGATTGAGAACTTGAATAACCTTGACTGTTTGTGAAATTATTCAAGTTTTTAAGTTGCTTATGCAAAAATTAAAAATTTAAGGAGATTTATTATGGCAAGAGAATGCCTATTTAATATTATTGTTGATGAACACGCAGATTTATTTAAATCAGAAGTAAAAAAAGAAGCTACTTCTAAAGCAGAAGAAGAAAAACCTTCTGGTGTAATGGCTGCAGTTAAAGACTATACCTATGCGATCGCAAAAGGTATGTTAAGCTTTATTTCATAATTAATTCTATACAGAAAAGTAGAGGTATATCATGAGAAATTTTTTTAAAACTATAGCATTGATTATAACTACAATGGCTCAGGCTGGAAGACTTGAGGGGCAGTTATATTATATTCAGTCTAAGCATAGAACCAATGCTAAGGGACTTGCATAGCTAGCAATAAGCCGGAATTAATCCGGCTTATTTTAATCCGAGGCTTTTTCATACGCTTCGACAATTTTCTGCACTAAAGGGTGGCGAACAACATCTTTCTTATTAAAATGATGAAAGTGAACCCCTCGAATTTTACCCAGTATTTGTTCTACTTCAATTAAGCCACTTTTTATCTTTTTATCCAGATCAATCTGGGTTAAATCGCCTGTAACTACAGCCTTTGAGCCAAAGCCTATTCTAGTTAGGAACATTTTCATTTGCTCGGGGGTGGTATTCTGCGCTTCATCAAGAATGATGAATGCGTTATTAAGTGTCCGACCACGCATGAATGCCAAAGGTGCTATTTCAATTAATCCACGTTCAAAAAGGCGGCTAGTTTTTTCAAATCCCATCAGATCATAGAGTGCATCGTAAAGTGGGCGCAAATATGGGTCTACTTTTTGGCTGAGATCGCCAGGTAAGAAACCAAGTTTTTCTCCAGCTTCAACGGCAGGTCTAACCAGAATGATCCGCTTAATTGTTTCACGATCAAAATGATCTACTGCTGCAGCGACTGCAAGATAGGTTTTTCCTGTCCCGGCAGGACCGATACCAAAGGTGATGTCGTTAGCTATAATTGATTGGATATAGCTAATCTGATTCGGTGTTCGCCCTTTTATTTCTCCTTTGCGAGATTTGAGGTTATAGCTGCTAGAGTTACTTTCCTTTTCACGATTTTGTTGCTCAACCAGTCCAAGTTGGATATCTTCTAGATTGATTTCCCTTTCGAGAGATTTTGCGGCAAAATACTCCAGACAATCACTAGCTATCTGCGCATTGTGTCCACTAATTTTAAAATCACTGCCGCGACGACTAATATTTACATCAAAATGATTTGAGATTTGTGTCAGGTTTTCATCCATTGCGCCACATAGATTATATAATTGGTCATTATCAAGATGAGTTAGATGAAGATATTTATGCAAAATTAATTGATTCCTTCAAATAAGATTTACTATCAAAGTTTAAAATTATATCATGTGTCCCTTGCTATGAGCGACATTGTTGGGTTTTACAACTTTGGCTTAACACACTTGTAATAAGACATGTTTTGATTCTTTGGCTATATTGGGATTAGATAAATCTGGTATTCCTTTCTATTTACTTGCTAAATCCTGTTAAAATTTGGGGATGATGTCGTGATTATAAAGGTTAAGATAGATGATAAATAATATGTTGGGTTCGGTACGCAATCAGTATCAGACATTAAACGGTAAACAGAAAAAATTTCTTGGCAAATATTTTATTCTAATAAATTTTATTATGCTATTGATAATTGCTTTTCTTGGAGAGCGTCTGTATGCTATGCGTAAAGTTGAAATGGAATGGATTGGTGAGCGTGTAGATCGCCAAGCTCCAACCAAAGAAGAAATTGCCAATTTAAGCAGTATGCCTGCAATTGATACCAGTATCTATATGATGCGGATGAGTGATATCAATATGAAAGAAAAAACCATGCAGGTGAGGGTTGTTGTTAATCTTGATTATGCTGAGAGTAATTTTCCAGACGGTACTCCCGGGATAGGGATTTTTAATGGTACGCTAAAAGAACAGCAACAAGTAAGTCGGAGAATTAAAAATGGGCGGGTTCATGAAATCCTAAGGCTAACAGCTGAGATTGAGCCATATTATATGCTTCCGATGTATCCGCTGGATTTAGAGCTGATATCTGTGCGCCTTTCACCCAAGGTTGAGGATGACCCTTATTATTTTAGATTGGTTGATTTTCAGGATATGACTTATGTTGCCCAAAATGATTATCAATTAATTAAAACCGGATTTGTTAATGAGGTTGAAAGTGATACGGTATCTTCCCTAACTGATAACCAGCATCAGGTAAAATATTATGGTCTAACCCGTGCCTATATGTTATTTGAGCATAAAAACGTTTACTCGTATTTAAAAACGGTTCAATACATGTTATTGGCAATTTCAATTGCTTTATTTGCCTTACTGATTAATGCAAAAACCAATAGTCCCAAGAATGGGCGGGTGGCGGTTATCGGTAGTTCAGTATTTGCTCTATCCGCTACAGTATTTCAATTAAATGCCTCTATCAAGGTGATTAATGCGCTAACAATTATTGATTTATTTACTTTCTATTCTGGGCTGGTTATTTTAATATGTTTCTTAGTTACAATTAGAACGTTACGGTTACTTGATGAAGAAGGGTATGCAACAGCAAAATTATTTGATCAGATAATGTTTATCACTATTTTTGTCTATACTTGTATATTTTTTGTTGGTGTATATTTGTATGCGTAATTTACTGTTGCCATGGTTAGACTTTGTGATATTGTCTCTCCAATAATAATTTATGCGGGAATCATGGTTAAAGTCGGGTTCCCGGAGTTTGATTTAAAATTAAATTATAAAAGAAATAGCTAATTTTTTGAGATGGTGGGTTGTACTGGTGTCGAACCAGTGACCTCTACGATGTCAACGTAACGCTCTACCGCTGAGCTAACAACCCATTTTGGAGGAATATTTATGGCACCATAAGAAATGATGCCATGAGATATTGATGATCTGAATTACGCTTCAGAAACCACGCTGATTTTAACTTTAGAGTGAACGTCATGATGAAGAATAACATCAACTTCAAATTCACCAATAGTTTTTAATGGTCCGTGTGGCAATGCAACTTCTGAACGTTTAACATCTACACCAGCAGATTTAGTAATAGCATCAACGATATCCATTGATGTTACTGAACCAAATAATTTACCATCAACACCTGCTTTAGCTGGAACAGTGAAAACAACCCCATCAATTTTAGAATGACGAGCTTGTGCATTAGCAAGAATGTCAGCTTGATTACGTTCGTATTCAGCACGACGAACTTCAAATTCCTGCAAATTAGCTTCTGTAGCACGCTTAGCTTTTCCTTGTGGAATCAAGAAATTACGAGCATAACCATTTTTAACTGAAACGATATCACCAAGGCTACCTAAATTTGCAACACGCTCTAACAAAATAATCTTCATATTATTAATCCTTTAACCAAATTAGTGCTGATCGCAGTAAGGCAATAAAGACAAGAAACGCGCGCGTTTGATGGCTTCTGCTAGCATACGTTGAAATTTAGCTGATGTACCAGTAATTCTTGATGGAATGATTTTTCCAGTTTCTGTAATGTAGCTTTTTAGTAATTCTACATCTTTATAGTCGATTTCAGTATAACCTTCAACTGAAAAACGACAAAATTTTTTCTTTTTCAAAATTTGACGAGACATTTTAATTCCTTTAGTCCAAAATTTGTATCTGATTGACATGAAAAACTATCTGACGATTAGCATTCATGCTCAAAAAACCTTTTGCATTAACCGCTTTATTAACCATTTCGTTGCTTAAACTTTTACCAATAATTACACAAAACATCCTGCATTTTACTAGTCGATTTATTCCAGCTTCGTTTTGCGTTGAACTGTGTTCAATTACAAATCTGGAAACCAGTACTTTTGCTGGTGTGATTATTTGTTCATAAACTTTAGTAACAATTCCAGTTAACTCAAGGTGATTAATTTATTTAACCTGCTATTATTAGATCAAAGATTTGCTTTTTTCATCTTTCATATATAATGAAGGCTCTGTAACTGCAGTTTTTTTCTTGATTACAAGATTACGCAGAATAGCATCATTAAATTTGAATGCATGGCTTAATTCATCAAGTACTTCATTGCCGCACTCGATGTTCATGCACACATAATGTGCTTTTGCCAATTTTTGGATAGGATAAGCTAAATGACGGCGACCCCAGTCTTCAAGGCGATGGATTTTACCACCATTATCACCAATGATTTTTTTATAACGATCTACCATGTTTACTACCTGCTCACTTTGATCCGGGTGAACAAGGAAAACGATTTCATAATGACGCATGAAAGCTCCTTGTGGATAAAAATCTCTTGCCCATGCTATGACGAAGAGAAAGGTTACTTAAAGTGCCTTTATATTAAAAGCCCGCTATTATAACAAAAATATAAAATTTATTCAAGGTTATACTAGCAAAATTTTATGTTTATACTACTTGTCTTTAAGCATATCGACATATGCCTGCATGGCTTTTTCTTTACTCCAGCCCTTGATTGCATTCCATGCATTCCATTTTGCCCGTTCAACCATATTGATGACACTAGGGCATTCTCCTTGAATATCACCAATCGTCGCTTGTTTGTAGAAAGCATAGAGTTTTAATTTTTCAGTATTATTTGGCTGAAAGTTAATTGTTGCATTTTTCACCGCTTCAACCATCTGGTTAAATTTTTGTTCTAGTTCATTCATTGAAAACTCCATTTTTAATTAGTTGTCCATTCAGAGTGAGCATTTTTAGGTCCTAATTCATATGCCTCAAATTCATCAACCTGAATAACTTCATTAGCATATTTGGCGGCAAGCTCTAGCTTTCCGAATTCTGTTGCATCAATTATACCCAGCTCAAGAGCTTTGCCAGCATTTTTGATTATGTTTGCTTTAGGTAGTTTTTTATCTTTGATTGCTTGGCTAATTTTAGTCCGGATTGGCATAACTGCCAGCACCGAATGAAATGCCAAATCCATACGTCCTACTGGATCGTTCATTTCCGGGGTAAAATAAACCTCGCTTGCAAATGTAGCTCTAGTTTCATTATTGTTAAGTAATGCTTGAGCAACTTTACGATCTAGATAATCACTTGGTTCATGAAATGGTAAGCCATATGGAAAGACAATTACTTTAAGGATATTCGCAATCCATCTTACCGGGAAATTGGCAAGGGTTTCAACCAACGCATGTTGAGCCTGAAATAAGCAATGCTCAATTGCCCATTTGACAAATACTTCATCACCATCACGTTCACCTTCATCTTTGAAGTGTTTAAGTGTACTACTTGCCATATACAGATAGCTCATTACATCACCAAGTCGTGCAGAGAGACGCTCTTTGACCTTGATGCTACCACCAAGCATAATAAGAATTGTATCACTGATAAATGCTTCAGCAGAAGAAAGTCGGCTTATCTGTTTATAATAATGATTAAAACGTGATGAATAACCGCTAGCAAATCTACCAGCTGTCAGTGCATGAAATAATGCCCGTATCTTATTTTGTGCCAAATAACCAATATGCCCGAATAAAGCTTTATCAAAATCTTTAAGTCCATCTTCACGCATTAGTGATTCATAAATATCCCGGATAAATGGATGACAGCGCATGGCTCCCTGACCAAAAATCATGAGGTTGCGAGTCATGATATTAGCACCTTCAACGGTAATCGCAATCGGCACTCCCTGATACATTCTAGCCAGATAGTTATTTGGTCCCATGATGATGCCACGTCCGCCATGGATATCCATAGCCCAGTTTACTACTGTGCGTCCATTTTCTGTTAAATGATACTTGGAAATTGCGGAAGCTACTGATGGTTTAATCCCGGCATCAACGGCAGCAACAGTAAAACGTCTAGTTGCATTCATCATATAGGTAAGCCCCCCCATTTTGCCAAGTCCCTCCTGGACACCTTCAAAGTTACCAATTGCAACTTTAAATTGCTCGCGCACCTGAGAGTATGCTGAAGTTGTGACGGTAGAAAGTAAAGCATTAGCCGTCCCACAAGCAGGTAGTGAAATTGAGCGTCCGATTGACAGGCATTCAACTAGCATCCGCCAGCCCTCTCCAGCCATTGCCTGCCCACCAATAATCCAATCAATTGGGATAAATGCTTCTTTAATCCGGATAACTCCATTCATGAATACTTGATCTAGTGGTATCAAACGGTTGCCAATCTCAAGTCCGGGATGATCATGTGGCAACAAAGCGCAGGTTATTCCTTCACGCCCAACACCTTGTAATAATCCATCAGGATCTTTTAGTTGAAATGCAAGCCCAACCAGCGTGGCAATCGGAGCAAGCGTAATATAACGTTTATCGACATTAGTCAGCTTGATCCCAAGTACAGTTTTACCATTATATTCGCCCATGCATACTGTACCCATGTCAGGAATTGAGGTCGCATCAGATCCAGCCGTTGGTCCAGTCAATGCAAAACATGGGATTTCACGACCATCAGCAAGACGTGGCAAATAGTATTCTTTTTGTTCTTTAGTCCCATAATGCTGGAGAAGCTCACCCGGACCTAGCGAATTTGGAACCATAGTAGTAACTGCGGCTGAAGTACTTCTGGTGGCAATCCTTAGGACGATTTCTGAATGCGCAGCTGCGGAAAACCCTTTTCCTCCATACTCTTTACTGATAACTAAGCCAAAGAATTTCTTTTCTCTTAGGAAATTCCACACTTCAACAGGCATGTCTTTGATGCTATGGGTTATTTCCCAGTCATTAATCATTGCGCAAAGTTGATTGGTTTCATTGTCAAGAAAAGCCTGCTCCTCAGTTGTTAACTCGAATTTTTTTAATGCGTGCAATTTATTAAAATCTGGTTTTCCCTGAAATAAATCGCGCTCCCACCAAGAGTCTCCGGCATCAAGTGCTAGCTTTTCAGTTTCTGAAATAGTCGGCAACACTCCTTTGGCTTTATTAAAAATTGAAGCTGAAATTTTAAGCCGCAGGAAAGGGATATTGCCAACAACTGCTATAGCTAGAGAGATTATTGCCAGTAATACATAAAGAGTTGTACTTAATGTTTCTTCATGCAGACTATGTGCACCAATAAAATAAGCTAGCATAGCTACCGTCCATAACCAGAGTTTTGGCTTGTGATAAATTACCAGCCATGTAACTAAGAAGTAACCAAGTAAAAATATTATGTTCATGATAATTCTCCCTTATGCCTCTTCAACGTATAAATCTGTATATAATTTACTACCACTAATTATGCTGTAATCATCAAGATTACCACCAACTTCATTGACCAGTTCTTCATCAAGATGAAAATTACCACTATGACTAACTGGTTTATTACTCAAAATATATGCAGCATCAGCAACAATTCGTGGATGACGCGAATGATTTATTGAGTTATCTCCACCAAGCAGATTTTGAACTGCTGCAGTAGCTAGTAACGTTTTAGGCCAGATTGCATTTACTGCTATTCCAAATTCAGCAAATTCACTAGCTAGACCAATTACCAACATGGAAGAGCTAAATTTGCATAAAGTATAAGCAGTATGCCCCTTGAACCATTTAGCAAGTAAGGCTGGTTTTGGTGCTAGATGAATGATATGCGGGTTTTCTGATTTTTGCAAATAAGGTAATGCAAATTGCCCAGCAAATAGACTAGCTCTTACAATTACTTCATGCATTAGGTTAAATTTTGAAGGAGTTAAATCCATCGTCCTTAGGAGGTATAAGGCGCTGGCATTATTAACTAAGACATCAATTTTGCCAAATTTGGCACCCGTTGCAGTTATTGCTAAATTTAACGCATCAAGATCTCGAACATCACATGGGATCGCCAACACTTCTTTTGCTCCAGCGGCGCGGATTTCTTCAGTTGCGGTAGCTAATGTTCCTGGTAGCTTTGGATGGGGATCAACCGTTTTACCAACGATCACAACATTTGCTCCATCTTTAGCAAAACGCTTGGCTATTTCTAGACCAACCCCACGAGTACCACCTGTGATAAAAACTGTTTTCGTCATACGAATCTCCTCTTTATTTATCTTCAGTTGCCAGATATTTGGCAACAATTGCTTTTTTGTCTATCTTACCAACAAGCGTTTTGGGTAACTCAGTAACAAAGTTAATCGTCCGGGGCATTTTATAGCGTGCAAGCTCCTTTCGACAATGTTTAATAATCTGCTCTTTTTCTAATGACATCCCTTCATGAAATACTATATATGCATGTGGTGCTTCACCAGTGTCTTCATCTTTGTAACCAACAATAGCTACTTCTGCAATTTCAGGTAACTCATCAATCACTAGCTCAACTTCAACTGGATAAACATTAAACCCTGAAACTATTATCATTTCAGTTTCACGCCCACTAATAAATAAGTGTCCATTGGTATCAATATAACCGATGTCACCCGTATTGAACCAACCTTCTTCATTGATGGCTTTTTTGGTTTGTTCTTCATTGCGCCAGTAACCAGTCATCAACTGTGGTCCACGCACCTGAATTATCCCTTTTTCACCAACTCCAAGACTATTTCCTGTTTGTAGGTCAACAATATTAATTTCAGTAGAGGGCATAGGGTAGCCAACCGAACCATTGAATGTGTCATCAAAATAACTCATTGATACTGCGGGGGAAGTTTCAGTTAACCCGTAACAGTTGGTTGGATACATTCCGGTATGTTTAAACCAAGCCTCAGCGACCGACTGCCGAGTTGGCATACCCCCACAGATTCCATAACGATAGTACTGGTGTTTTACAGAGGTAAATGGTTTATATTCAAGAAGTTTATTATATAAAGTGTCAAGTGAGTTAAATATGGTAAATGGTGTTTTATTCATCGTTTTTACCAGATCTTTCAAGTCTTTGGCATTTGGAATCATTACATTTTCCGAGCCTTTAAAAAAGAAGGTAAACAGATTGGCTGTCAATGAAAATATATGATAAAGTGGTAGGGCACTGATTACTATCTGCTTATCAAGATCAGGCACCTGAGCACCAATAACGGCATATACCTGATAAATATTGGCAACGATATTTCGATGTAGTAACTTAGCACCTTTCGGATGTCCGGTAGTTGCTCCAGTATATTGTATAAAGGCTATATCATTATTATTTACTGATGGCAAATCTTCAAGTTTATTTGGATTATTATATAAATTGGTAAAAGATTTTGGCTGATATTGAAGCTTTGGGTTGACTTTACTGATATATCTCAAAACCAGATTGATAATTGTTCTTTTTAGAAATGGATACGGATCAGCAATTCGGGTTACTATTATATGTTTAATTCCATATTTATCATGAAAATTGTTTAATTTTTCACTAAACATATCCAGAATAATAATAACTTTGGGTTCTGAATTAGCAATTACATACTCCATCTCGCTGGCGGTATATAATGGGTTGATATTGACAACGATAGCTCCAAGTAAATGAGCGGCAAAGACACATAGTGGATATTGAATCGAGTTGGGTAATACTAGAGCTACTCGATCTCCATGTCCTATGCCCAAATCAGCTAACCCTTTGGCAATTCCTAATACTCGCTCATAAACTTCACTGAAAGTAAGTGTTTCACCATGGCAGGTTACTGCCCGATTATCTGGATAAGTTTTACAGGTTGTTTCAAAAAGATCAACAAGCGTCTTATTATCCAGCGCAATTTCATGAGGTACATTATTTTTGTAGCTCTTTAGCCAGATTTTTTCCATTATGTTTACCCCTGTAAAAGCTTTATATTTATTGGTTATATACTCTTATAACGCTTCAAAAATTGCGGCTGCTCCCATCCCGGTACCAATACACATAGTTACCATTCCATAGCGTAGTTTGTTGCGGCGTAAACCATGAATTACTCTGGTTGCGAGTACTGCACCTGTTGCCCCTAAAGGGTGTCCAAGGGCTATCGCTCCTCCATACGGGTTTAATTTATTTACATCAAGTTTCAAGTCCCGAATTACCGCCAGAGCTTGCGCGGCAAAAGCCTCATTTAATTCAATCCAATCAATCTGTTCTAGATTTAGTCCTGCGTTTTCCAGTGCTTGTGGAATTGCTTTTACTGGACCGATTCCCATAATCGCTGCTGGTACACCAGCTACCGCAAAATTAACAAATCGTGCTAGCGGGGTAAGATTATGCTTTTTCAGATAATCTTCACTGACTAATACTAACACTGCCGCACCGTCAGTCATTTGCGAACTATTTCCTGCGGTTACCGAGCCTTTGGCGGCAAATGCTGGTTTTAGTTTAGCTAATCCTTCTTGTGTGGTATCAGCACGGATGCCCTCATCAGTGCTTATTTGTTTGTTGGTCTGTTTTATTTCATTGGTTTTTAGATCTGGAGCTTTGAGAGTTAGCTCATAAGGAATGATTTCATCCTTAAAATATCCAGCTAGCTGTGCCTGTGCTGCCTTATTGTGACTCTCTGTGGCAAATCTATCTTGATCTTCTCGGCTAATCTGCCATTGACTAGCAACATTCTCAGCTGTTATACCCATACCATAAGCAATTGCAACATTTTGATCTTTGGTAAATACCTCTGGGCTAATCGAATAGTCATTGCCACCCATTGGAATCATGCTCATTGACTCTACGCCACCAGCTACAGCAACTTCGATTTCACCTAATTGAATTCGGTTTGCAGCAATTGCAATCGAATTTATTCCCGAACTACAATAACGGTTAATCGTCATGCCAGGTACGCTATCAGGTAATCCAGCCAACAAGGTTGCAATCCTAGCAATGTTCTGCCCCTGCTCTGCTTCAGGAAAAGCACAGCCAATAACTACATCGCCAATGTCTGCCGGATTAACTTTTGATTCGGCAACTGTATGCTTAATTATATGCGCAAGTAAATCATCTGGGCGTACATTTGCAAAACTACCCTTTTTGGCTTTAGTCAATGCGGAACGTCTAGCTGCAACTATATATACTGATTTCATTTTTCCATAGCTCCCAAATAAACTTAAATTTTAAAACTATCAAACTGCTGTAGTATTTGACAAGAATAAGAAACAAAGCTACGCCATGTACACAGGAATACATAAAGAGCGTTGTGACGCAATTGTTGTTAAATAATCCACGCAGTTAATTGCGAAGAGGCTTGCCTGTTTCCAACATATGCTGTATCCTTGCCGCAGTCTTATCGCTAATTGCAAGTTCAGCAAATCTAGCTTTCTCAAGATTTAGAACCCAGTCCTCGCTAACAATGCTACCTTTATCAACTTTACCACCACACATAACTTCAGCGATATTTTTAGCAATAAGGTAATCATGATCAGAAATTTGCTTACCTGCATACATATTAACTAAAAGTGCATTAATTGTCGCCATACCTTGCTCACCAAAGACACTAAATTTAGCTTTAACTGGTGGTAAATAACCAGCCAATGCCATATATTTTGCTCGTTCCTTAGCAATTAGCAGAACCTCTCGGCTATTCATAACTATTGTATCGGATTCACGCAAAAATCCCATTTCTTGGGCTTCACGCGCGGAGGTTGCAACTTTTGCTAATGCTAAATTCTGATAACGTTTGGTTAAATCTTGCCACGGATCTAGTGCTTGAGCTGCCCTTAATGCCATTTCGGTAGTACCACCCCAACCAGGTAGAAGACCAACGCCTGCTTCAACCAGCCCAATATATGATTCAAGAGCTGCAACTACAGCATCACAATGAAGCATAATTTCACAGCCGCCACCAAAGGTATAGCCTTTTACCGCTGCAACAACCGGAATCCGACTATAACGGATCTTATTGGCAATAATCTGATGCCCTTTACCGATAATTTCGTCAATCGCTTCTACACCATTCATCATGATAGCAAAGCCAAACTCTTCAAGATTTGCTCCGGCGGAGAAAATATCTTTTTCTTGCCAGATTACCATTGCCTGACATTTATCCTCTGCAACAGTTAATGCTTCGTCTATGCCATTTAAGACATTCATCCCAATCGTGGACATCTTGGTTTTAAAGCTTAGTATTCCAATATCATCGCCAGTATGCCAAAGTATGACGCCATCATTTTCATAAAGAACTTCTTTTTTTACATTGGCTTTTTCATTGAGTAATAGCTCAGGGAATATTTGACGCTTATAAACAGGGAGTAATTCAAGATTAACTAAAGATTGCTTACTATGATTATAGTGCTTACCATCAACATAAATACCAGTTTGGAGATCATTTACCCATGCTGGCAGTTGATGACTGGCAATTGTTTCACCGTTTACAATGTCTTCATTAATCCACTGACTTACTTGTTGCCAACCAGATTGTTGCCAGATTTCAAATGGACCTTCTTTCCAACCAAAGCCCCAGCGTAAGGCAAGGTCAATATCACGCGGTGTATCAGCAATTTCACCAAGAAGACTCGCACAATAATGAAATAAGTCGCGGAAAGTTGACCATAAGAATTGTGCTTCGGGATGACTTGAATTATGAAGCGCAGCCATTTTATCTAGCCAAGACTTTTGCTGCAAAATTGCTAAAACATCCGAATCGGCTTTTTTATCAGCAGGAATATATTCTCCTGTAGCTGTATCAATAACTTTTATGCCATCCTTATCTTTACGGAAGATTCCTGCTTTAGTTTTTTGACCCAGATTTCCGGTTTTGATAAGCGTCTCCAGCCACTCAGGGATTACATAACTATGTTCAAATCCATCTTGGCATTTATTAGTCATGGTTTCAACTACATGAATAAAGGTATCTAACCCGACTACATCAGCAGTCCTAAAAGTTGCTGACTTGGCACGACCAAGATTTTTACCAGTTAGTTGATCAACTACTTCAAAAGGGATTTTATATTTTTCTGCATAATGAATTATTGCCATCATTGAGAAAACCCCAACTCGATTAGCAATGAAATTTGGCGTATCTTTTGCTTCGATTACACTTTTACCGAGATAAGTTACTAAAAATGTTTCCAATTCAGGCAATATATGCGAAGCAGTATCAACATGCGGAATAAGTTCAACCAGCGGCATATAGCGTGGCGGATTAAAAAAATGTATGCCACAAAAATTGCTACGTAGATTTTCAGGTAGGCTATTGGCTAGTTCGGTTACACTTAGCCCTGACGTATTGGTAGCAAGTATTGCGTTAGGGCTAATATAGTTAGCTACTTTATGAAACAGATCAAGTTTCCAGTCCATTCGTTCGGCAATTGCTTCAATTACTAAATCACAATTCCGTAATTCTTCAAGGCTATCATCATAGTTGGCTACTGAAATATACTGCAAAGAGCGCGTGGAAGCTATAGGGTTTGGGTTTAATTTTGCCAGATTGGCAACTGATTTTTCGGCAATTGCATTTGGGGTTTCTGGGACTTTAAGATCAAAGAGGATTACAGGAATCCCTGCATTGGCAAAATGTGCCCCAATTTGTGAGCCCATTACCCCAGAACCAAGGATTGCTACTTTACTTATGCGATTTGACATTACCATTATCTCCATTAGCGTTAAGTATTTCAACAATATTTTTGTTGTGGATATTGTAGCGCATATGCACTGTCAATACATCATGCAACGCAATAGTTAGAACAATCGTAAAGTAGCTAATTCATGTCTGGTTTAACGTTCAATAGATTTTGCCTTGCCAATAAATTCCAAAAGCTGCTGTCTAGTTGGATATCCTTCCGTGTCACCACGGACTAGAGTTGCCATCGCGCCAACACCATTAGCCATTTCGCCGCATTCATAAAGTGATTTGTTATCAATTAATCCAGATAAAAAGCCCGCAGCAAATCCATCTCCCGCGCCAACTGTATCAATCAGACGATGAACATGGAATCCTGGTACTCTAACTTTATCAGAAGAATCACTAACTAAACAACCATCCTTGCCAAGTTTAATCACGACTAGCTTAATTCCCAGCTCGTGAAATTGCTCGCAGATTTTATCAATATCGCTAGTACCAAGTAAGAATTCTGCCTCATCCAAGCCAGGGAAGATAATATCAGTTTTTTTTGCCATCTCCAATAAGGTTGTTTTTGCTTCTTCACGAGTCCAGAGTTTTAAACGTAAATTAGGATCAAAAGAAACCATCACTCCAGAACTCCGAGCCACTTCTATCGCTTGAAAAGTTGCATCCTTGTTACTTGCTGATAATGCAGGTAAAATGCCAGTTGTATGCAGAAATTTAGCATTTGCGATATACTCAGGGTCAATAAATTCTTTACCCATAGCAGTAATGGCGGCACCCTTCCGATAGTAATAAACATTAGGATTAGCATTGTGGTATTGTTCTTTAAATAAAATTCCGGTTGGTAGATTATCATCCAGAGTTACCTGACTTAGATCAATACATTCGCCTTGCAAAGCATAGCGCACATAACGTCCAAACTCATCATTACCAAGCCGCGATATCCAGCCAGTTTGATGTCCCAAGCGCGATAATGCGATTGCCACATTTGCTTCAGCTCCACCGATCGACTTAGTAAAATTATGCACAAACCTTAATGGTCCTGCATCTGCTGGGCTAAAAACAACCAGTGCTTCACCAAGGGTAACCAGATCTTTTTTCATTTGCATCTCTTCTTATCTAGTAATTAAAAATTAAAATAGTTTTTAGCATTATAATAGCAAATATTCTGAATAAGTTTACCGAGCTCTGCTTCATCATTTGGGTATTCACCATTTTCCACCCAGCATCCAACTAGATTACATAAAATCCGCCGAAAATATTCATGCCGAGTATAAGATAAAAAGCTTCGTGAATCCGTCAACATCCCAATAAATGTGCCGAAAGCCCCAAGATTAGCTAATGCACGCATCTGTTCTTCCATACCATCGCGCTGATCATTAAACCACCAACCTGAGCCAAGCTGTAATTTACCTCTAGCTTCTGCCGTCTGAAATGCCCCCATGACAGTTGCAAGCACATAACTATCTTTTGGGTTAAGGCTATAAAGTATTGTTTTGGGTAGTCCATTCTGATTAATTGCATCCAGAAGTTTGGGCAATGATTCTGCTAACCCTGTATCATTTATTGCATCAAAACCAGTGTCGGGTCCGATTGCTTTAAGCATTTTACTGTTATTATTGCGGGTAACATTCATATGATATTGCATCGCCCAGTTATAGCGCGCATACTCATTACCAAGAAATATCAGTGTCCAAGAGCGAAATTTTGTCTCTTCGCTAAAACTCACTTTTTCACCGGAAAGTACTTTCGCAAAAATCCGTCCTACTTCTTCCTCATTAGTTTCTGCGTAGGGTACATAATTCATACCATGATCCGATACCTTACAACCAGCCTCATTGAAAAACCTGATTCGCACCGCCAATGCAGCTTTAAATTCAGAGTAATTGTCAATTTTTAACCCGGTAATTTTCTGGAGTTTATCAAGCCAAGAAAGGTAGTTTTGATTATTTATATCTAATCCACGATCAGGACGAAATGAAGGCAAAATTTTTGCAACAGATTTACCAGCCAATTGAAGATGAATTGCCAAATTATCAGTCGGATCATCTGTAGTACAAATAACTTCTACTTTTGATTTCTCAATGATAGCGTTAACATTTAGCTCACCGCTTAATAGTTTTGCATTAGCAAGATTCCATATAGCTTCGGCATTTCTCTCATTTAGAATCAAATCAGTATCAAAGTAACGTTGTAATTCAAGATGAGTCCAATGATAAAGGGGATTACCAATCAATTGCGGCATTGCTTTTGCCCATGCCAAAAATTTTTCATGATCAGTAGCATTTCCAGTGATATATTTTTCATCAATGCCACAGCTACGCATCGCGCGCCATTTATAGTGATCTGCCGCAAGCCAGATTTGAGTTATATTTGCAAATTGCTTATTTTCGAGAATCTCATGTTGCTGAATATGGCAATGATAATCAATAATTGGGAGCTCTTTGGCATAGTTGTGATACAAGCTTACTGCTGTGTTATTTGAGAGTAGAAAGTCTTCATTTAGAAACGGTTTAGCCATTGCTATTTCCTGAATATAAGTTTACACCTATTGGAATAATTACCCCACGATACAAATCTGGTTTATTATGTATCGAAATTTTTGCATAATGATTATACTATCTTGGGTGTTTACAAATGATTAATATTTTGCAGTCATGTTCATCGAAATCAATTGTTATGATTATGATAGAAAGGTTTAGTTGTTGCCGATTATAAACTTGGAATAGAGATAACTAACATTACTGGTTTTACAAGGTTAAAAGGTTAATGCTAAATAATGATAAGTTGAAACTATTTTAATATGGTTTTTCTAACTATGCTATAATTTGCGGATTTTAAAAAGGTAGTCTAATGTTTGTAGCAAAAATAATTAAAGCTATCAATCTGAAACAGATTGATTTATTGCTTATTTTGACATTAGCTATACAAAAATATATTTGAAAACTCACTATTTTATTAGTGAGTTTTTTTTTGCCCGAAAGATTATTAAAGAGGATTGTTAGATGTTAGAAAAATTAATTTTGGACATGTATGACGTTGGGATGATTAAATTTGGTGAATTTACGCTTAAATCTGGTAAGCAATCCTATGTTTATGCTGATATTCGTACTGCAATCTCACATCCTGAAATCTTTACTACCTTATGTGATTTACTTTACAGCAAAATGACCGGATTAAATTATGATTTAATTTGTGGTGTTCCGTATTCAGCGCTTACCTTTGCTAGCGGAATAGCTTATGCGCACAAGATACCAATGTTGCTAAAACGCAAGGAGGCTAAAGATTATGGTACCAAAAAAATTCTTGAAGGTAATTATAAGTTGGGCGATCGTTGTTTAATAATTGAAGATGTAATTACAACTGGAATGAGTATCAGCGAAACTACTACGGTTATTGAAGAAGCCGGGGTTAAGGTAACCGATATTGTATGCTTCGTTGATCGAAATCAGGGCGGGCGAGAAAGAATGCACGCACAAGGATACACCTTACATAGCATTATTGATTTATATCAATTAATTGATATCTTATTAGAAAATGGCAAAATAAGTGCAGAAGATAAGGCTAAAGCCGTAGCATTAATTGGAGTTTAAGATGCAGATGCAAAAAGCTTATTTAAAACTAGCCAATGGTCGTACCTTTGAAGGGTTGGCACCAGACTGGCAAACCGATAACAGTTATGGTGAAGTAGTTTTTAATACTGGAATGACTGGCTATGAAGAAACCCTGACGGATCCGTCATACTCTGGGCAAATTCTGACTTTCACATTTCCTATCTTGGGTAATTATGGCGTATCCGCTGGTAAGAGATGGGAATCAGGCAAAATACATGCTAAAGGCGTAATTTGTGAAACTGTATTTGATGAACCGGCACATCATTCACAACAGCAAACATTCTTAAACTGGCTAAAACAAAATAATATACCGCTTATTTGCGGAGTTGATACGCGCGAACTAACTAAAGTTATCCGTGAGTATGGTGTTTTAAGCGGTGTTATTACTACAAAAGCTGATTTAGAAGCAGACTTTACTGATAGTATGACTCATGATTGGGTTAAGGAAGTTTCCCCTAAAGAAGTACAAACTATCGGTAATGGTAAACATAAGGTAATCTTGGTCGATTGCGGAGCTAAAGAAAACATCATTCGCTGTTTGTTAAATTTTGATATTACCTTAAAACGAGTGCCATTTGACTATGACTATAGCGATGAAGACTATGACGGAGTAATGTTATCTAATGGACCTGGTGATCCCAAATTATGTAATCAAACAGTGGCAGTCTTAGCGAAAGCAATGACTAAAAACAAACCGATATTTGGCATTTGCCTAGGTTCACAATTAATGGCTTTAGCTATCGGTGCTAATACCTATAAACTTAAATATGGACATCGCGGGCATAATCAGCCATGTATTGATTTAAAACGTGACCGTTGTTACCTAACCTCGCAAAATCACAGCTATGCTGTTGATGATAAAACTTTGCCGTCTGGTTGGGAAGTAACATTCCGTCACCTTAACGATAATACGGTAGCCGGAATCAGTCATAAAGATAAACCTTATTCGGCAGTTCAATTCCACCCAGAAGCCAGTAGTGGACCACAAGATACGTTTTATCTGTTTGAACAGTTTTTTAACCAGATTCAGGCTGGAGGTAGCAAATAATGAAGAATATTCTGATTTTAGGCTCAGGCGGCTTACGCGTTGGGCAAGCTGGTGAATTTGATTATTCAGGCTCACAAGCAATCAAAGCCTTCAAAGAAGAGGGCTACCGAGTAATCTTAGTAAATCCAAATATCGCAACAGTACAAACAGATAAGTCTATGGCAGATGAAATTTATTTTGTACCGCTACAGCAAGAATTTGTTGCACCAATTATTGAAAAAGAGCAGATAAATCTAATTGCACTTGGTTTTGGTGGACAAACTGCGCTTAATCTTGGTTTAGAACTTTATCATAGCGGCATTTTGGATAAGCATAATGTCAAGGTGCTGGGTTCTAGTGTAGAAACGATTGAAGCAACAGAAGATCGCGATATTTTCCGCGACTATCTGGAAAAAAACAATGTAAAGACACCCAAAAGTAAATCAGCGACTACGGTTAGCGAAGCAATTGCGGTTGGACGTGAGTTTGGTTATCCATTAATGCTGCGGGCAGCATTCTCACTAGGTGGACTTGGCTCTGGTAAAGTATTTAATGAAAAAGATCTGATTGATAAAACCAGTAAAGCATTAAGTACAACGCCACAGGTATTACTTGAAGAATACTTAACTGGCTGGAAAGAATTTGAATACGAGATTGTCCGCGATATGAAAGGTAATAGCCTGACTATCTGTAATATGGAAAACCTCGACCCTATGGGTATTCATACGGGTGAAAGTATCGTAATTGCGCCAGCTCAAACTCTTAACGATGAAGAGCATCAAAATCTGCGCAATATCGCGCTTCAATGTGCCGAGATTTTTAATATCATTGGCGAATGTAATATTCAGTTTTCGGTAAACCCTGCTAATGGCGATTACCGTGTAATTGAGATGAATCCGCGCTTATCACGTTCTTCAGCACTAGCCTCGAAAGCAACAGGTTATCCACTCGCATTTGTAGCTGCCAAATTATGTCTCGGCTTTAGTCTAAACCAATTAACCAATCAAGTTACCAAAAAAACTACCGCATTCTTCGAACCAGCACTAGACTACGTGGTAGTAAAAATACCACGTTGGGATACGCATAAGCTACGCCTAGCAGAACGTACAATTGGTACAGAAATGAAATCAGTTGGTGAAGTAATGGGCATTGGACGAACCTTCCCGGAAGCCTTACAAAAGGCGGTGCAAATGTTAAATATTGGTGCTTCAGGCTTACATGATTATATCTGGCCAATTTTGAATCTAAAAAACGAAGTCGAATTTGCTACCGATCGCCGGATATTTGCTTTGTATCGCTGGTTTTATGAAGGTGGTACAGTTAGTGAGGCACAACAATTATCAAGAATTGACCCGTGGTTTTTAACGCAAATCAAGCAAATTGCAGATATCGGACTTGAATTAAAATCTAGCGAATTAAATTCTAGCTTATTACTTAAAGCCAAAAAATTTGGTTTTAGTGATAAAACTATTGCTAAACTCACAGAAACTAATGAAGAGTCAATTCGTATGAAGAGATTAGAATTTGCTATTAAACCAGTAGTGAAACAAATTGATACCGTTGCTAATGAGTTTACCGCCGAAACAAACTATCTTTATACAACTTATCATGGTAAATATCATGATATTAGCCCAACCGAAGCCACGGATAATCTAATCTCCAATGGTGCTTATGTGATCATTGGTTCTGGACCTTATTCGATTGGTTCATCAGTTGAATTTGATTGGTGTACAGTTAATTTGGCACGTCAGCTACGTGCTCATGGTAAAAAAGTTATCATTCTAAATTCCAACCCTGAAACCGTATCAACCGATTATGATGAGTCAGACCGACTTTATTTTGAAGCACTGAGTCTTGAGCGGGTATGTGATATTCTTGATTTTGAAAATGTTGCCGGAGTCTGTGTAAGTGTTGGTGGACAGGTAGCCAATAATCTAGCACTGGCATTACATAAACGCGGCTACCCAATACTTGGCACTTCACCACTCGATATTGATAAAGCCGAAGATCGTGCCAAATTTTCATCAATGCTAAATGAGTTAGATATAGATCAGCCACGCTGGATTAATGCTACTAGCAGCGAAGAAATTCAGGCATTTATTACTGAAGTTGGCTTACCAGTATTAATTCGCCCATCATATGTATTATCTGGTGCAGCGATGAAGGTCGTTTCTGATCAAAACACTCTTAATAGCTACCTTAATGATGCAATGTTAATTTCCAATGAGCATCCAGTGGTAATCTCGCAATTTATCGAAAATGCCAAAGAGCTGGAAATTGATGGAATCGCCCAAAATGGACGAATTGTAATCGACTCTATCAGTGAACATATTGAAAATGCGGGCGTGCATTCGGGGGATGCAACGTTAGTATTCCCCCCAGAACGTCTATATCTGAAAACAGTTAATCGTGCCCGTGAGATTGCGCGCAAAATTGTCAAGGCATTAAATATCAGCGGTCCATTTAACATGCAGTTTATTGCACGTAATAATGAGCTTAAAGTAATCGAATGTAATGTTCGTGCTTCGCGCTCATTCCCGTTCATCTCCAAAGTAAGTGGACAAAATCTGGTTGAATTGATGGCAAAGGTTTTCTTAAATCAGGAAATTACCCAAACCTATAATACTCTTGATTGTGGCGTAGTTGGAGTTAAAAGCCCGGTATTTTCATATAGCCGCTTTAAAGGTTCTGATCCAGTAGCTCAGGTAGAGATGTCGTCAACTGGTGAAGTTGCTTGTATTGGCAAAGATATGCTTGAAACATTCTATCAGTCTTGGTTATCTGTTGGGCAAAAAATCAATAAAAAATCAATACTACTAAGCGTTGATGACAAATATAAGCAAAAAATACTGCCAATCGTCAAACAACTAAGTGACCAAGGCTGGCAGTTTGTCGCAACTGGCTCAACCCATGATATGCTTGTTGAAAGTGGTATTCAGTCAAAATTTGTCTTTAAACTATCGGAGCAGGTAGAGCCCAATATTGAACGCCCAATTGTTAATAAAGAAGTTGGCTTGATTATTAATTTACCAGGCGATAGTTTTAACACCAGCCAGCATTCAGATGGCTTCAAAATTCGCCGTCTCGCTATTGACTACCATATTCCGCTAGTAACCAATTTCCAGCTAAGTGAAATGCTACTAGAAAGTTTAACTGTATTATTCGACAAACCGATGACAGTTTATTCTTATAATGAATTATTAAAAGGTGCTAATAATGCTTAATTTAACCAAAGGATTAATCGCACTACAAGATTTAAGTAAGTCAGATATCCTCTCAATCCTTGCCCATGCTAAGAATTTCAAACAAGGGTTACGTAAAAACACTCTCGAAGGCAAAGTAATTGCGTCCTGTTTCTTTGAGGCTTCAACCCGTACTCGTTTGTCTTTTGAATCAGCAGTTGCTTACCTAGGTGGTAAAACTATTGGTTTTGCTGATAGTAGCGCTACCTCACAAACCAATAAAGGTGAAAGCTTTGTTGATACTTTACGGATGCTAAACTGCTATGCGGATGGTTTTATAATGCGTCATCCGAATGATGGTGCAGCAAGGCTTGCATCAGAAATTATGTCAATTCCAGTAATCAATGCTGGTGATGGAGCGAATCAGCATCCAACCCAAACCTTGCTGGATTTATTTTCGATACAGGATAGTCAGGGGCAACTAGAGGAAATTCATCTGGGATTAATGGGTGATCTGAAATATAGTCGTACTGTCCATTCACTAATTGATGCCAGTAAGCTATTCAACATGCGGTTGTATCTAATTGC
>JBDHRI010000108.1:0-5696 GCA_039807465.1 Burkholderiales bacterium
GAGCTGGCATTTTTTTATTTCTGGCTTTTAGCCAGTTATTTTTATGCTAAAATAAATTTGCTAGCTATCTGGTTTGTGGGTAACTATTAAATTTTTTTATTATTATGTGGGTGAATAAATGACTAAATTTCCGGTCTGGAAATATCTGATTATTGTTATTGCGATAATAGTTGGCTTATTATATACTTTGCCGAATTTTTACGGTGAAGTACCAGCAGTACAAATCTCAAGTAGCCGAAGCTCAGTTCAGATCGGTGATGATTTAATCAAGAAAACTACTGATGCATTGGTTGCACAAAGTGTTCAACCGCAGGGTGAGGTTTTTGATGGTAAAACATTAAAGTTCAAATTTAAAACAACTGATGACCAGTTAAAAGCTCGCGATATTATTGCTCAGACCTTGGGTGATAATTTTATTGTTGCCTTAAATCTGATTTCTGCATCGCCAGATTGGATGAGTAAAATGAATGCTAATCCAATGTTCTTAGGCTTGGATTTGCGCGGGGGGGTTCACTTCTTGCTTGAAGTTGACATGGATGCGGCAATCAAGAAAACTCTCGATAAATACGTTGGTGAAATTCGTCGTGATTTACGGAATAATCAGATACGCTATGGTTCAGTTGCAGTTGATAATGGTTCATCAGTATTAATCCAATTGCGTGATGAGGCAACAGCAGCAACAGTTATTGATCAGCTACGTAAAGATTTACCTAAATTACAGGCAGTTAAAGATGGTGATACTAATGTCCGTGTGGTAGTTTCACCGGATGAAGTACAAAAAATCAAAGAAGCAGCAGTTAAGCAAAATATCCTGATTTTACATAATCGTGTAAATGAACTGGGGGTTGCCGAGCCAATTATCCAGCAGCAAGGACCTGAGCGGATTGTTGTTGAATTGCCGGGGGTACAAGATACAGCACGGGCTAAAGATATTCTTGGGCGTACTGCAACACTTGAAGTACGTATGGTTGATGATGATAAACCGACATTAACTCAGGCTTTAAATGGTAATGTGCCAGTTGGCGAAGAGCTACTTGATGAGCCAAATAGTGATGGTAGCATGACTAAATTACTGGTAAAAAAAGATGTTGAATTAACTGGTGATAATATTAATGATGCGCAGGCTGGCTTTGACGAAAATGGTTCACCAGCAGTAAATATCAGCCTTGATGGTACTGGTTCTTCAATATTTAAACAAGTTACTGGCGATAATGTCGGTAAACGGATGGCGATGGTGTTGGTTGATCATGGAAAAAGCCAAGTTGTAACTGCGCCTGTGATTCGTACTCAAATCGGTGGTGGTCAAGTACAGATTTCTGGAGCTATGAGTGTTCAGGATGCGAATGATGTAGCATTATTATTACGTTCAGGATCTTTGGCAGCACCAATGAATATTATTGAAGAGCGCACAGTTGGTCCTTCACTTGGACAAGAAAATATTGATAAAGGCTTTCACTCAGTATTATGGGGATTTATCGCTATAGCGCTATTTATGTGCGTTTATTATCTGGTCTTTGGGGTAATTTCAGTAGTTTCTCTTGGCGTAAATTTATTATTATTAATTGCTGTTTTATCAATGTTACAGGCTACATTGACCTTACCGGGAATTGCTGCGATAGCATTAACACTTGGTATGGCAATTGATTCCAATGTATTGATTAATGAGCGGATTCGTGAAGAATTGCGTAATGGGCAGAAGCCACATGCTGCGATTGAGGCTGGTTATGAGCACGCTTGGGCAACGATTCTTGATTCAAACGTAACGACTCTAATCGCCGGGTTGGCATTATTGGCTTTTGGTTCTGGTCCTGTCAAAGGTTTTGCGGTTGTACATTGTCTTGGTATCTTGACCTCTATGTTTAGTGCCGTTTTGGTCTCTCGTGGTATAACTGGTCTTTTATATGCAAATAAGCGTATAAAAAAATTACCGATTTAATTAAGGTCTAACGATGGAATTTTTCAAGATAAAAAAAGATATCCCGTTTATGAGTTACGGGAAACTTACAACTAGCATTTCATTAATTACTTTTATTCTGGCACTATTTTTTCTGTTTACTCGCGGGCTAAATTTGTCGGTTGAGTTTACTGGTGGAACCTTAATGGAAGTTCAGTATTCTCAAGCTGCTAATCTGGACTCTATCCGTAATAGATTAAATACTATGGGGCTAGATCAGGCAACAGTACAGAATTATGGCGGATCAAAAAATGTAATGCTACGCTTACCGAATAAAAAAGATATAAATGGTGCAACTCTTTCAAATAATGTACTGGCATCACTAAAACTGGAAGCCCCGGATGTTCAACTAAAAAGTGTTGAATATATTGGTCCACAGGTTGGTAAGGATCTGGTTAATAATGGCTTGATGGCAATAGCATTTGTCTGTATCGGAATTATGGCTTATCTAGCGTTACGCTTTGAGTGGCGGTTTGCTGTATCGGCAATTATTGCTAATATGCATGATGTGGTAATAATTCTTGGCTGCTTTGCGGCTTTTCAATGGGAATTTTCATTAACGGTATTGGCGGCAATTCTTGCAGTTCTTGGTTATTCAGTAAATGAATCAGTAGTCGTATTTGACCGGATTCGTGAAAATTTCCGCACGATCCGTGGTGGAACTGTTTCACATATTATTAATAATGCGATCACTGCCACAATGAGTCGAACTATTATTACGCATGGTTGTACCGAAATGATGGTTTTATCAATGTTATTTTTTGGTGGTGCAAGTCTGCATTATTTTGCACTAGCATTAACCATTGGGATTTTATTCGGTATTTATTCATCTGTTCTGGTTGCGTCACCTCTTGTTATGTGGTTAGGTGTTTCGAGAGAAAATCTAGTAAAACAGACTAAGCGTAAAGAAGAAGCTGTAGTCTAGAACTAATTATTAAAAATAGGATAGGGCGTTTGATACGCCCTTTTGTTCATTGATTTAGGGGGTATTGTGGAATTAATCAATATTATTTTGCACCTTGATAAATACATCGGTGTGGTTCTTGCTAATTATCATGATTATTTTTATCTGTTATTTTTCCTTGTGGTTTACTGCGAAACTGGATTGGTAGTTACTCCTTTCCTACCCGGTGACTCATTACTTTTTGTTGCTGGTGCTTTTGCTGGTGCTGGGCAATTACATATTGGAGTACTTGCAGTTATTCTTATACTGGCAGCTTTTCTTGGTGATAATACTAATTTTTTTGTTGGGAAATTTATCGGACAGAAATTATTTTCCAATCCAAATTCGAAAATATTTAGAAAAGATATTTTGGATAAAACCCACGAATTTTATGAGAAACATGGTTCTAAAGCCATAATTATCGCTAGGTTTATTCCTTTAGTCCGGACATTTGCACCATTTGTTGCGGGTGTTGGACAAATGACTTATCGTAAATTTCTTTTATTCAGTATTATCGCTTCATTATTATGGGTGGTTATTTTCCTTTTTGGTGGTTTTATGTTTGGTAATATTCCGGTGATAAAAGAGCATATGTCACTGATTATTCTTGCCGTAATGGTGATTTCGGTATTGCCAGCATTAAAAATGATCTGGGATACTAAATTCAAGAAATAGTAGTTGGTTAATAGGTGTTGGTAGTTATGGACAAAAATATTATGCTTAGCCGGATTCATCGTCTTAGTGATAATCTGGTAAACCGGATTTGTGCCGGAGAAGTTGTTGAACGCCCAGCTTCTGCGCTGAAGGAAATTCTTGAAAATAGTGTAGATGCAGGTGCAACATCAATTACTATTGAATTGGCTGAAGGTGGTAGCAAACTCATCAAAGTTAGTGATAATGGTAGTGGAATTATCAAAGATGATTTATCTCTAGCTCTTGAACGTCACGCAACCAGCAAACTTGACAATGAGGATGATCTTTACGCAATCCGAACACTTGGCTTCAGGGGCGAGGGTTTAGCATCAATTGCATCGGTATCTTGGTTTAATTTAGCCAGTAAAGTCGCTGGGGAAAATATTGGTTATCAGATTAGTAGTCATTTTGGTGAAATCCGTGAAATTATACCAGTTGGGATTAATTCTGGAACGGTAGTTGAAGTCAAAGACATCTATCATAATATTCCAGCCCGGAAAAAATTTATGAAGAGTGAGACTACTGAGTATCAGCATTGTAGAACAGTATTTGAACGAATAGCTGTTTCATATCCGCAAATCGCGATGAAGCTTAGCCATAATGGTAAGGAAATTTATAATCTTGTAGATGGTGACTTATTAACCAGAATAAGTAGTCTATTTGGTAAGCAATATAAAGAGCGCTATTTTGCGATTACAGAATTAGCTGGTGAGGAATTAAGTCTTAGTGGTTATGCTTATCATCCTGCTTATCTTGAAAATAATAAAAGTGTTCAGCTATTTTTTGTAAATGGACGTTATGTTCGTGATAAAGTTATTCAAAATGCTATCAAGCAGGGTTTTTCTGGAGTATTACACCATGAGCATAATCCGAATTATGTACTATTCCTAACTATAAATCCTAGCGATATAGATGTCAACGTTCATCCCAGTAAAAGCGAAGTCAGATTTAAAGATTCTGGTGCAATTCATAGTTTTATTAGCCGTTCCCTAAAAAAATCACTTGCTACACCATTAGGTGGTAATACAGCTATTTCCGAATCTGCAAATAATAACTTTAAAGATAATGGGGCAATCTGGCAGCAATCAGAATTTAGCCAGTCCCGAAATCAGAATAGCTTGGAGTCATTTTCTTATCCAGTAAATGATTCTTTTACCAAAGAACAGCAAAATTACCCAAGTCGTACCAATAATAATCAATATAATTCACCTCAAAACCTTAATCCTAACCTAGTGCGTGAATGGTTGGGAGATAGCTTGCCTAATCCAAGCTATTTACCTCAGCAAAACTATAAGGAGAGTAGTCTTTTTGAAGAAAATAATGCTGATGCAGGCGATCAGACATTTCCTCCTTTGGGGCATGCACTTGCACAGTTAAAAGGGATTTATATCCTCTCTCAGACCAAAGATGGAATGATTGTTGTTGATATGCATGCTGCGCATGAGCGGGTTATTCTTGAGCGATTGAAGCAACAACTAGGCGATAATTCAATTGCTGCACAACAGCTATTGATGCCATTAGCTTTGACGGTTGAACCCTTACAGATTGAAGTATTTGAACGGCATAAGGCTGAATTACAGATGCTTGGTTTTGAGATTGATGTAATTGGTGAGGAGCAGTTAGCCATTCGTGCAATTCCAATGCTTCTTGATGATGGTCAGACAGAGCAACTAGTTTTGGATGTCCTTAATGATTTTATCAATTATGGTAAATCAAATGCAATCATTGAGCATCAGGAGGAGCTTCTTTCCACAATGGCATGCCATTGTGCCGTACGAGCTAATCATCAACTAACCATTGCTGAAATGAATGCCTTACTTCGTGAAATGGAACGCACCGAACGTTCGGCATATTGTAATCATGGACGCCCAACATGGTTTAAATTGACCATGAATGAACTAGATGGCATGTTCATGCGGGGGAAGTAAGGTTTTATTATTTTTTTGTTAGAGGTTAGTTTAAGTAAACTGACGATTAGTTTTATTTAGTCGTGGAATTAAGTTGCTATTATGAATTCTTAAATAGTCTATCATTTTATTACTCAGATAACCGGAAATAATACTGGTTTCATAGTCCCGTTCGGAATTTGGCAGATCAGTAATCTTA
>JBDHRI010000109.1:0-5676 GCA_039807465.1 Burkholderiales bacterium
ATTGCTTGCAAAAGGCGGTGAATTTGAGCGCCCGATCACATATTCCTGATTTTGATCTTTTATGGCATTCTGAATATCCGTAACAGTAAGACCATAACGCTGCATAAGATTAGGGTCTAACCATGCTCGGATTGCGTAAGTTCCAGTGCCAAAGACGCCGATGTTGCCAACAGTTGGTAATAATAGTAAGTCATTTTGGACGGTTCGCTGAAGATAATTACTAATAAATTTTGGATCCATATATGGATTAGCATAAAAAGCAATACTAAGTAATTGATCGGGAGAACTTTTACGCGCAGTTACTCCTAACTGCTGAACTACTGGCGGCAAAAGTGACATTGCAGCATAAATCCGGTTTAATACTTCATTAATGGCAGTATTTAAATCAGTTCCGATTTCAAAGGTAAGATTAATCGAGATTGAACCCGTTGCTGAAGTAGTGGTTGCCATATAAAGCATGTTACTAGTACCATTTAACTGGTTTTCTATCTGGGCAGCAACCACTCTGGCAGCAGTCTCAGCATTAGCTCCTGGAAATTGGGCACGAACCATGACTACTGGTGGCGAGATATTAGGAAACTGACTAACCGGTATGTTAAATGTAGCCACCAATCCTAGAGAAATAATAATCAACGCGATCACAATAGCCAGAATCGGACGTTTGATGAAATAGTAAGGCTTCATCCTGTAACTTATAATTTGATTTTCCAAGATTATAGCTTAATCTGTAGGTGTGCTAAGATACTTACTTGATTAAACCATGAATAGTATCGTTCATAATGCAGATTTTGGAACAGATAAGCGATAAAGCACAACTTAACAATAAGCTCTTGAAATTAGGACTTTCTAGTTGGTGGGATCTTGCCTTGCATATTCCATTGCGCTATGAGGATCTGACTCGAGTTTACCCAATTACTGAAGCAAAAGCCGGGCAACAGGTGATGGTAGAGGGTGAGATCATCAGTTGTGAGATAATTCAGCGCAAAAATCGCCAGTTAATCGTCAAAATTGCAGATGGTGACAGCTTTATTTCACTACTATTTTTTCATTTTTTCCCGAATTACGCTAGCCAATATAAAATAGGCAAGCGAATAAGGGCTTTTGGTGAAGTGAAGCAAGATCATTTTGGTAATAAAACTATTATTCACCCTAAAATCCAAACTGTAACTGAAGTGGTAAAATTAAGTAACACATTTACGCCAATTTATCCGACAACTAATGGTTTAAATAACCAGACCATCATTCAGCTAGTAGAAGATTTATTTAATGCGAATATTATCGTTGAAACTTTACCGCAGAATATTATAGAGAGGTTTAAGCTATTAAGCTTACCGCAAGCACTACTGGCATTGCATAAGCTAACCCCTCTCCAGTTTAAACAGAAATATCAAGAAAAAGCCCTAACTCGCCTCAAGTTTGATGAATTACTGGCGCAACAGCTATTAATGCATAAAGTTTATGTAAAAAAACATGCTAACCCAGCCCCACAATTAAAAACTAACAATAAATACCTGATTCCCTTATTAGCAAAATTACCATTTAAGCTAACCAAAGCCCAGCAGAAAGTCTTACGCGAAATCCTTCAGGATATGCTTTTGGGTAAGCAAATGAATCGCTTATTACAGGGTGATGTTGGTAGCGGTAAAACCATTGTTGCAACTATCGCAGCAGTTGTTGCTATTGAAAATGGTTTTCAGGCGTGCATCATGGCACCGACCGAAATTTTAGCAGAACAGCATTATTTAAAAATATCCTCATTGTGTGAACAAGTTGGAATTAAGACTGGCTGGTTATCTGGCAGTCAGACTAAAAAGCAAAAACAGGAGACTTACTCGGCAATTGCGGCGGGAGCGATCCAGCTTATTGTTGGAACCCACGCAGTTTTTCAAAAGGATGTTGAATTTCATAACCTTGGACTTGCAGTTATTGACGAACAACATCGTTTTGGTGTTGAACAGCGATTAGCCTTGATTAATAAGAATGCAAATAATCTTCACCCTCACCAACTGATGATGTCGGCTACACCAATTCCGCGTTCGCTGGCAATGAGTTATTATGCCGACCTTGATGTCTCAGTTATTGATGAACTACCACCCGGGCGAACGCCAATTAGTACTCTGTTGATTAATAATAATCGCCGTCATGAGGTGATTGAATTTGTCAGAAACAAGATTGAATCAGGAGCTCAAGTATATTGGGTATGTCCGTTGATTGAAGAATCCGAGAAGCTTGAACTCGAAAATGCACTTAATACCTATCAAGAGTTAGTAAACCATCTAGCACCAATTAAGGTTGGACTTATTCATGGTAAACTAAAAGCTCGGGAAAAAGCTCAGGTAATGGAAGAGTTTAGCCAAAATCAGCTTCAACTATTAGTTGCAACTACCGTGATTGAAGTTGGTGTCGATGTCCCAAATGCTAGCATTATTGTTATTGAACATAGTGAAAGGATGGGGCTTGCGCAACTACATCAGCTGCGTGGTCGGGTTGGGCGTGGGAATCTACAAAGTGAATGTGTCTTACTTTATGAGCCGGGACTTACCGAGGTAGCTAGACAACGCTTACAGGTAATCTCATCGACAACGGATGGATTTGAGATTGCACGCCAAGATCTGTTA
Organism: Burkholderiales bacterium; assembly: GCA_039807465.1. Lineage (GTDB taxonomy): Bacteria > Pseudomonadota > Gammaproteobacteria > Burkholderiales > UBA11063 > Aquella. Next base: position 2,619 of record JBDHRI010000109.1, read on the forward strand.
ATTCGAGGTCCGGGAGAACTCCTTGGTCAACGCCAAAGTGGCTTACCCGCACTAAGATTTGCTAATCTTGAAGAAGACCTTGATATTTTGCAACAAATAAAGCCGCTTGCCCGTAAAATAGCAGAGGAATACCCGTCTCATGCAAGATTATTAACTGATTTATGGTTTCATAATAAAAGTATTTATACCCAAAGTTAACATGATTTTTTCACAATTAATCTGGCTCATGATACAATCTTGAATATCAGGTTTTCGAACTCGACTTTAATAAGATAGGTTATTTAGATGCAAAGAGTTGCCCAATATTTTTTCCTATGTGGGTGTTTCATATTTATGGTTGCTTGCAGTAATTCACATCAACCCGTTAATACACCAAAGACTTCTGCTACAGACATTAATAAGTCAGATTCTCAGCCAGAAGTTGTCGGTGGCTGGGCACCTGTTTTTCTTACCAATATGGATGAATCGCAGCTGGATGACGTTGCTGACGGAATAAAATCGAACCGTATAAAAAGAGTGGTAATTAGCTATCCAACTAAGATGGAACCTCTGGCACAAGAAGTTCATGACTATTTGTTAAAAAAGACTAATGTTGACATTCCTTTAAAATCAATTGAGCTAAAAGATACCGACCAAGTTAAATATAACTTGACTCAGGTAATCCTAACACTTTACTTTAATTGATAATGCCAACTTGGTTTTATTCTTTACCAATTTATCTTGCCCTTGTTAGCACCTTTATTTTCTGCAACTTGATTAGCCTAGTCGGACATTTTTTCTCACACAGGTTTCTCTTCAGAGTCGATAGCAATGATGTGGTAAATAAAGTTGTCTGGCAAACTATTCTTTTTTTCACGACTATCTTTATTACATTCTGGATTGCTACCAACTGGAGTAACCTCGGACAACTTGAATTAACAAGTATCCGTGAAGCAACAACTATCGAACAGCTATATAATGACCTTGACTCTCTGGAAAGTGATCAACGTAAATCAATAGAACAAAACCTGTTTAACTATCTAAATTCGGTTATCGAGGATGAATACCCAAACCTTTCTGCTGGAAAACTGAACCAGAAAACTACTGCCATGTACCGTACATTGGTTTTATCTATCTATGAATATACTCCAGCTAAAAACATGGCAGAGGAAATGCGTTATCACCGTATTTTAGAACAGCTCTCCCAACTCTCAAACTATCGCGAGGATCGCCTTAATTATCTGGAGGGAAATCTTCGTGGACCATTATTAGTGTTTTTCCTGGTAATGATTATAATTGGCTGTTTTTGGACTGGATTTGTAAAGACAAAAAGCATAGCATTTACTTTATTTATAATTATGAGTCAAAATTTGATTATCAGCTCCTCCTGTTGGCTAATTCTGGAAATGGATAAACCGTTCCAGGGAGAACTTAGGGCTGATAATTCAGCGTTTGTTACCGTCCGACAAGAACTTCGATATTTTTCCCACTCTCTGAAAACACATTAACAGACAAGGTTGGTTACCTATAAAAAACAATGAATGGCTGACACAATACATAGAGTCGATTAAATTTACCAGCAACAACCGAGCTGTTGCTATAGTATCCATGGATCATAGGTATTTATTTGCCAGTAATAAATACCTGAAATACGCCGAGGTTGAAGAAGACATTGTTGGAAAACATTACTTCCAGACTCAAATGCCCGGGCAGGAATATGTTGATGAATTCAAAAAAATCTCAGATACCATCAATGAAACCGGACTTACTGCAACATATTTCATAATCACAAGTACCCCAAAAACTAAAGAGAAAGTATGTTTCTTTTGTACCAATGAAATAATCATAAATCCCCACACCAATGATAAAGTTGGCAGGTTTGGGGAAATTAGTCCGATAAATATAAATTTTCTTGGTCAGATTATCAATTTAACCAATCAATTCATCAATAATCCTGAGGTAAAAACTTCATTCAATACAAAAACATCTATAACGAAACCCCAGCTCACTACACGAGAAGAAGAAGTTCTGTTTTTACTCCTTCTTGGTAAATCACAAAAAGAAATCGCCAATATTCTTAGCAAGGTATATAGTAAAAACATTGCAGCCACGACTATTGGCTCTATAATTAATCGTCAGTTATATGATAAATTTAATGCTTACTCACTTTCCAGCCTAATTAATAATGCTATTCAACTACAAGCAATCCAAAATATTCCCTCCGGACTGCTAAAAATAGGTGAAGGTATATTTCTGATAAATTTTATCTAGTTTTATTTTTATAAAATACAAAATCTTTGTATCAATTAACCTCTAACACAATCACATAATCGCCTAATCTGTCAACCATTATTTTAATGCTTGGGCTAACCGGAGAAGTATCTTTATAATCGTGCATTAATTATTAAAATTAACATGAGGAATTGATATGAAAAAACTATTGGCAATTTTATTAACCTTAACAGGCTCTTCAGTTTTTGCCGCAGGTCCAGTGTATATAGATGCGAATATTGGTACATCTACAGGTAGCAGTTATAATTTTGCAGGTAACGCAAATGCAGGTTATATGTTTAATCGTTATTTTGGAGTAGAAGGTGGATTTACCGCCAGCAATAATTATTATTTATACGATGTTGCGGCAAAAGGGGTTTTACCGTTAGGAGATGTTGTTGATTTATATGGCAAACTCGGTTTTGGACTAAGTAATTATAATGGGCCAAATGCCAATGGAGACATATTCTATGGTGCAGGAGTTGCATTTCATATTGCTCCGGACTGGCAATTACATGTGGAAGATTTCTCTGCTGCCAGTTCATCTAACCCAAATTTTCTGATGGTTGGTGCCCAGTTCAATTTTTAACATAAACTCTTTATTTCTAAAGATAACCATCTTTCATAATGTATATTTTAGTGCGTAAATGCATATAACAACCAATAAAGATGGAAAAAACAGAGAAATAAAGAGCTTTAATGTATTAATTGTCTATGAAGTCCTAGCTATCCCCACGTTTTACTCCTCTTACTCAAAGTATTGAAACCTTAAATAAATACTTTGAGTATTTTTTTAATAAAGTTGGAT
>JBDHRI010000110.1:0-5598 GCA_039807465.1 Burkholderiales bacterium
AAGATTGGTGCAATTGAGAATGGTATAAATCTGGATCATATTCCTCAAGGAAATGCTTGGTATATTATAAAACTACTAAAATTGGAGCGCAAGTATCCAGTTGGAATTGGACTTAATCTTTTGAGTAAAAGGATGGGGGTAAAAGACTTGGTAAAGGTAGAAAATTATTTCCTGACAGAGAAGCAGTTAAAAGCAGTAAGTGTTTTTGCACCAGGTGCGACCTATAGTGAAATACGTAACTTCGAAGTAGTTCGAAAAATTCAGCTTACTTTACCAGAAAATATTGATGAACTAATTATATGTCCAAATCACCGTTGTATTTCCCATCAGTATCGCTCTTCATTCAAGTTAAGCTATAATAATGAGAATGCCGTTGCCCAGTGTCATTATTGTGAACATCATTTTAATTTAACTGAGTTGGATAATTTTCAGCTATAATTAATTGATATGACTTATATAATTATTAATTGTGTATTTGAGGTGGCGCTGCAACACCAGAGATTTATATCAATAGTGATTGGAGTATAAACTATTTTTTTGGGAGTGTGGCTCTTTAAAAAAGTATATAAAACTGGTGAGTATGCTTGGTAACTAAGATTAAGTTATTATATAATTGTTATCTGGAAAATTTTCACAATTCGGAGATTATAATCTTTTAGAGTAAGGGAGAATACCATGCGTAAATTATTAGTAGCTTCATTGGGGCTTATGGTTATTGGTTGCTCATCACTTGATATGAGCACTTTAAAATGCCGAAATATGCAGATTACCAATAAGACAACGTTGAAGCAGGTTCAGGATATGTGTCTTATTTCAAGTCAAAGCTCGCGCTCTTCGGGGTTGTATGAGGTTCAGTTTAGAAATGATACTACTGAGAAAAGTGTTAAATGTGATTTCGCAACCAACTCACCTGATGCAGTAGTTAATGGATGTCGTTAACCAATATTTTTGATAATAAGCTGGTATCTTATTCATACCAGCTTATTAAATATAGTCATTCAATATTAGCCAAATAAAACCCGAGTACCAACTACAATTAAGATAAAACCCAAGATGCGGTTAATTAGTTGTTCACGTTTAAAATATGCTATTTGAATTTTTGGGTGGCTTAAAACTAAAGCAACACTGGCAAACCAGCAGAAAACCATGATTGCATTACCAATAACTATTCCTGCATTAGTAAATATGCTTGGGTGCTGTTGTTCAGTAAATGCTAGGATTGCTCCTGAGATAGTATAGAGCTTTGGATTAAGTAAATTGGTAAAAAACCCATTGCGATAGTAAACAATTAAAGGCTCTGATGGGGCTGTTTCATAACTAATTCGTTCATGATGGCTTTTGCTTTTTATGCTCATCACCCCAAGATAAATAAGGTAAGTTCCACAAATTAAACCCAATGCAAATTTAACTAATTTATAAGTAAAAAGAAACTTTAATCCACAAATCAGTATTGTAAATGAAATAAAGCAACCCGTAGCTATTCCCGCAGCTGAGATCAACCCAGCCTTACGACCAAATGAAAGAGAGTTCCTAAGTACCATAAAAAAATCTGGTCCGGGGGAGATTACTCCCAAAAGTAGGATAATCAGGGTTTTGACTATCAGTCCAGTATCAAACATATTTCTTCCTTAGTTCATTTCATCAAATTGTTTAGGTTTAAAGATTAACCAAAATAAAAGTCCGCCACAAAGTATAATTAATGAACCAACTAATATGGGTAGTTTTGCATGATGGGCAGCGACATAGCCCGCGAGCATTGCTGGGATTGCTTGTGCTAGCGCCGACGAACTTGAGCTAATGCCCATTGCTTCGCCACGAATATTTGCTGGAGTTACCCGAGTAATCAGGGCAGTACTAAATGCCATAGTGAGAGCATTTCCTAATGCCATAAATGGGGGAATAAGATAGATAAGTCCAATATGATCAAATGGTATGAAATAATATACTCCTACACATATGCCTGTGATGAATAGGGAAATCCTAAGTATCTGGAAATCTGCAACTCGTCCGGATAATCTGCGAACTATCATACCCTGGGCAAAAACAATCATTATTCCAATATAGGCATAGAAATTACCAATTTTACCTTGACTAAATCCAAATTCATCAGCAAGTACTACAGCCCAGAACGTAGTAAAGAACGTAAATCCGGCATTAAATAGAAATGTTGTTGGAATTATATTTCTGAGTCCTGGTGTTGAAAAAGCCTTATTTATATTATGAAAGGGCTTAGAAAGATCTATTCGCTTATCACTCGCTACTTTTAGTGTTTCTGGTAATAGTGCAAGGACTAGAAGGACATTAATAAAACTCAAGATTGCGGCAAACCAGAATGGGGTTGAGCTATTAAACCAGCTGACTACGGCTGGATCTGAGAGTTTACCACCAAAAAATGGACCCATAATGAAGCCAATCCCAAATGACATGCCAATCAAGCCGAAATTTTTTGCCCGATTTTGTGGTGTACTTATATCTCCGATAACTGCCTGAGCTACTGATATATTGCCGCCCGAAGCACCATCTAGTGCCCGTGAAATAAACATTAACGGGATATTTTTGCTAACTATACCGATAGCAAATAAAATATAAGAAATACAAGTGCCACTAATTGATAGGGCAAGAATTTTACGGCGTCCATAACGATCTGCTAGTTGTCCTAAGATCGGTGCACATAAAAATTGGGCTAATGGAAAGCAGGTTAATAGCCAGCCAAGCATTATAAATCCTTCAGCAGTAGTCCAGCTATCTGGAATTACTCTAAATGTAGAGTGTGGAACTACTAACATGGGGAATACAGGAATTAGGATCCCAACACCCAGCATATCAATGAGAATAGTTAAAAATATTGTCCATAGAATTTTGTTACTGTTGTTATTTGTTGACATATATATCGAATAGAATATTGATTAAAGGTAAATTATAGCATAATCAATACTTCTACAATAGCTCTACAATAATTCAGGGTTCTATTTTTTTAGGTTTACATAATTCTGTTATAATCAGGTATCCGATTATTTATCCAGAGAAAATGTATGTCAAATTATTTGCAAGTATTTATTTCTTTATTTAGTATTCTTAATCCAATTTTGGCAATAACGATTTATTTAGATGTAACAAATGGTCTTAAAAACTCAGAAAAACGTTCCGTTGCCATAGTTTGTGGAGCCTCAGTTTTTGGAATACTAACAGCCTTTCTTTTTGTTGGACAACCCTTGATGTCAGTTCTTGGGTTACATGATTATTCTTTGCAACTTGCTGGAGGAATGGTGGTTCTTCTTATCGGGATTTTTATGATAATGAAACCTAGTGATAAAGTTGAGGAAGGGAAGAGCACTGAAAGAACCATTAACCCAAACCGGATTAAAAGTCTTGGAATTAGCCCGCTTGCTTTACCGATGATAGTTGGACCTGCCGCAATTGTTATGGTGATTTTATATGGGCAACAGGAACATACTGTGCTTGGCAAATTTTTAATTGTCGGAATTCTGGGGTTAGTCAGTATTTCTGTTATAGTAGTTTTTATGTTAGCTAATTATATTGCTCGTGCTTTGGGTGATATAGGAATAATTGTTCTGACAAAATTAATGGGGCTAATAATTGCGGCAATTGCTTGTGAAATGATCGTTTCTGGTTTAAAATCTGTTGTCCCAATTCTCGTGCATACTGTGAATTAGTAATTATGTAATGACAATTGTTTGGTGGATTAATGTGCTATTTTATACAATAAAAAAGCACCAACTTGGTGCTTTTTTATTTGTTAATCTATTCTGCTACTGTGTGTAACTCTTCCTTAAATTTACGCGCACTACGAATGTTTTTAGTATGCTCTTTATCTTTATAGTGTGCAATATTATGTGCCAAATCATCTTTTAGCTGGTCAATTGCTGCATAAATATCTTCGGATTCAACCAGCGCCCCAAAATTTTTCTCTGGAGTTTTAACACTGACCTCAGCATAAAAAATTTTACCCGAGTTATGACTGTTACTTACCTTACCTAGGCGTAAATTAAACGATGCAGCAGCGCCAGCTTCCGGAAAGTATTTATCTAGTGCCGACATCTTTTCTGTTGCATATAGTTTGATTGCATCAGTTAAGTCAAAATCTTTGCATAAAATTGATAAATTTTTCATGGACAGTTCCTTTCGTCTTTGATACTTGCCATAACTTAAAAACTATAGCTACTTTTCATTTCTGGAAAAATAACCATTCTATAGCTATTATAGCTTGAAAATGGCGACATAACAAATAAATTTATTATTGTTTTTAGCTATGGAAATTCTGATTATGCTACAATTCATTTAATTAATAGTAAGAGAATTTAAAAACTCTTTCTAGAATAATTAATTATAAAAACCTTATTTGGAAATCTGACTTTATGATATTTGCGTGTTTTGCTACAACTGTGCGTGGGCTTGAGGATTTACTTGCCAAGGAATTGACAAAGTATGGTGCAACTGATGTAAAAATTGTTAATGCGGGTATGGAGTTTAATGCCTCTTTATCTGATGTAATGCGAATTAATTTGAACTCCCGCTTAGCTAGCAGAGTTTTGCTGCGTCTTGGCTATTCGGGCTATCGTCATGAAGATGATATTTATCGTTTGGCTCGTAAGATTGACTGGCTTAACTGGTTTCATAGTGGAAATAGCATAAAAGTTGCTACTTCAGCTATTCAGAGCCCATTAAAGAGTCTGGATTTTGTGACTCTAAAAGTCAAAGATGCAATCTGTGATTATTTCAATGAAAAAGTAGATTCGCGTCCTGATGTTAATAAAGTTGAGCCAGATATGCGAATTTATAATTTTCTTACCAAAGATACAGTAACTATCTATCTCGATACTTCTGGTGATACCTTATTTAAGCGGGGTTACAGACGGCTTAAACTTGAAGCACCTATTCGTGAGAATCTAGCATCAGGCTTGATTCAGTTAAGTGGCTGGCAGCCAGAGCAAGCATTTTATGACCCAATGTGCGGTAGTGGTACTTTAGCAGTTGAGGCAATTGGAATTGGCTTAAATCTTGCTCCTGGGTTAAACCGGAATTTTGCTTTTGAGAAATTAGCTAATTTTGATAAAGATGATTATCTGAGTCTTCAGGTTAAGGCAAAAAATAGTCAAATTTTTGATAAAAAATTGAAGATCTATGCTAGTGACATAAATAGAAAAGCGGTTGAAATTGCAAAACAAAATTTTCAGCAAATAAAGCTTGAAGAGTATGTTGAGTTTAGTTTTGGAGATTTTCTTTCTAAAAGAGCTCCTGCTGAGAGTGGCGTTTTAGTTACTAATCCTCCCTATGGTGTACGACTTGAAGAGCTGGATCGGCTTACTCTGTTATATCCCCAAATAGGAAATCATTTAAAGCAGAATTTTGCTAATTGGAATTGTTGTTTCTTTACTGCGGATTTGCGGATGCCAAAATTGATCAGACTAAAACCAAGTCGGAAGGTACCCGTATATAATGGTGCTTTAGAATGTCGGCTTTATGAATTTAAAATGGTTAGTGGTTCTAATCGCTGATAATTAATGGTGGAGCGGATGAGATTCGAACTCATGACCAACGGATTAAAAGTCCGCTGCTCTACCGGCTGAGCTACCGCTC
>JBDHRI010000111.1:0-5577 GCA_039807465.1 Burkholderiales bacterium
GAGGGGGTTATTATGCCATGTTTAAACCTAAAATGCAATTGAATGCATGATAATTTTTAATTTTTCTTATTACATTTACAAAATTTAAATCAAGCTAAAGGTTTTTTACATTTTAACTGCCTAATGCGGTATAATCCCTCTCTCAACAATGGTGGGTCTCCTTGCATTGTCTGCCGCAAAACCTGGTCAGGTCGGGAACGAAGCAGCCATATGCGGATACGCAAGTGCCAAGGTAAAGGCTCACCTATCCCGATATTTCGCTATTTGTACTATCCCTTTTATTACCTAGTTGTGTGCCAGATTATATTCAGGGTAAAATACACGTTTCTTAAATAAAAAAATCTGAAGGTAACCTGAATTCGATGTCATATGCTTTATTTGAAGATGTACTGAATCCGGAAAAAGAAAGTAGCTATTTATTTCTAGATCTATTTACTGAAGTTTGTATTTATGATTATTCTGAAGTTAGCGCTGCTTTAGCTAAGATTGAAGCTCTGAGTAAAGACGGGTATTATCTTGCTGGATATATTGCTTATGATAGTATCTTTGGGCTTGAGCCAAAAATATCTTCTGATAAAAATATCTCTGATTCACCATTAATCCATTTTCGTGCTTATAATACATGCAAAACTTTTGCCAGTAAGGATTTATTGGATGTTTTATGTAAATTTGATATCGAGTGTGATTATGGTCATTTCCAGATTAATCAAATTTTACTTGAAGATAATTATAAAAGCTATCAGCAGAAATTTAAACAGATACAAAAGCATCTCGTAGCAGGGGATAGTTATCAAGTAAATCTTACCCTTCGCGGCAATATTAGCTTTCAGACAGATTCAATATTCAATGTTTATTATCATCTTTCAAGATATAAGCCAGTTGAATATGCGGCATTGCTACCATATTTGCCAAATCAACTTCTTTCCTTTTCTCCTGAATTGTTTTTTCATAAGTCTGGTGAAGTAATCAGAGTTAAGCCAATGAAAGGTACTGCTCCGCGTAGTAATGACACAGTTACCGATGAATTTACCAGAAACTGGCTAGCAAATGATAATAAAAATAGGGCAGAAAACCTGATTATTGTTGATTTATTAAGGAATGATCTTAGTCGTTTTTGTGAAACTGGAACTATTAAGGTTAATGACATATTTAAAGTAGAGGAATACTCCACAGTCTTTCAGATGGTTAGTGAAATTAGTGCTAGAGTGAATCCTTCAATTACGTTTTATCAAATAATTCGTGGATTATTTCCTTGTGGCTCAATTACTGGTGCGCCCAAAATCAGTACCATGCAAATTATTGACTCTGTTGAAAGCAGTCAGCGCGAAACTTATTGTGGTGCGGTAGGTTTTATTTTACCCAATAATGATATGCACTTCAATGTTGCAATTAGAACTCTTAGTAAAAATAGCACGGATTCATTTTATCAGTTTGGCGTTGGTGGAGGAATAACTATTCAGTCAAACCCATCTGAAGAATGGGATGAAATTAAGACTAAGCTAAAATTTATAAGTGATTTTTACCAGCCTGACTTTGACTTAATTGAATCAATGTTAGTTGTTGATGGTCAGATAAAAAATCTGCCGGAGCATTTGACTCGTTTAGCAAATTCAGCAAGTATTCTAATGTTTTCCATTGATATTATGCAGCTAGAGGATTTGTTAATCAGTTATCTAAAGCAGAATTTAATTATGTTCGATAAGCGGTATAAATTAAGACTAGTAGTTAAATATCCAAGTGAGTTAATGATCTCGCATACTGAAATTTCAGCTCCTGTTCTGCCATTGAGAATTGCACTACTTAATAAATCTATCGATTCATCTAATCCGTTATTCCAGCATAAAACGACAGCCAAAGAAGTGCGGGGTCTTTATGATTCACTGTATGCAGAACATCTGAATTCTTCGATGGTGGATGAATTAATCTTTATTAATCATAATGGTATTATTACCGAATCCAGATATTTTAATGTTATTATTGATTATGCCGGTCAATTAGTTACTTCGCCAGTTAGCGAGGGGCTTTTACCCGGAGTATTTCGGCAAAAAATGCTTGATGATGGAAGCTTACTGGAAAAGCCAATTACTCCTCTAATGCTTGAAAATGCAGCTGCAATTTATTTGTGTAATGATGTTCGTGGTTTACAATTATGTGAATACCAGGGAAGAGTATGAAAGTCCTGTTAATTGACCATTATGATTCGTTTGCTGATATTATTGCAGATTATTTGCGGCAACTTAATTGTGAGGTTTTTATTTTGAAAACAGATAAAATTACTCTCAATATACTGGAAGAGTTAGCTCCAGAAAAAATAATCATTGGACCAGGTCCTGGGCATCCTAGTGATAGTAGTTTATCATTAGTAAGAAATATTTTACCTCACATTTTTCTGCATAAAATTCCGTTATTGGGAATCTGCCTTGGACATCAGATGATTGCTGAATATTTTGGTGCCAAAGTCGTGACTGCGACTACTATAGCTCATGGATTAAACTCGAGGTTAACTCATAAGGCGAATATTTTATTTAATGGTATCCCTAGCGAATTTAACGTTGTCCGTTATCACTCACTAATTGTTGAGAATAATAGTATTTCTGGAACCCCTTTAAAAATTACTGCAATGACAAAAAATGAGGAAGTAATGGCAATTCGTCATGAAGCATTACCTTGTTATGGACTACAATTTCATCCTGAATCTGTTTTAACCGAATTTGGGCTAAAAATTCTGGATAATTTTATAAAATTTGCTTGAACTATTTTAACTTAGCTAACAGATGTTGTTTAAAGCTTATATCCGAATTAAATATCCCACCAAATTCAAAGCTTGAATGAAATGAAGTAAAATCAGTTATACCATTACTACAGATGCAATCATGTCGTGCTCTTATTAGTACGGCAATATCTTCTGTTTGCAGGATGTGTTTTAAGGTTATAAATACCTGTCTAGTCAAACGTTCCTGAAGTTGTGGGCGATGCGTAAAAAAATCTAGAATTGCATTTAATTTATTTAGTCCTACCACCATTTTGCTAGGCTTATAGGCAATTACTGCCATACCATGAATTGGAACCAGATGATGTTCACAGGTGCTTGTAAATTGAATATCCTCTGCAATTAATGGATGATGATAGGCAAATTCATTCGGTATTGGGGTTATTTCAGGAAATCGGCTATAATCCAAACCATAAAATAGCTGTTGGCACCAGTAATCAATTAATCGATTTGCAGTATGCTTACACTCCTTGTTATCGCTGTAAATCCCAAGCTCAGTGAAAAACATAGCTAGTTTCCCGGTAAGCTGCTCCATATGCGCTGGATCCTTCCACTCATTAATTTTAACTGCACTTACAGGATTTTCTATACCTGCATCTAGTAGGATTTGTTTAATTTCTAAACCAAGCGCATGGTTACTCTGATAGCAAATGTTTTTCATAGTTTATCAAGATACTTTCTTAACGAATAAAATTTTTTAGGAGATAAATTGAACCACTAACTAGGATTAGCTGCTTGCGCATTTTTTTTGCTTGATGAAGTGCCAGAGTTGGTGAAGGTATAACATATACATTCTTAAATTTATAGCGGGCTTTTCTTGCTAAAACAAATGGGTTACTTGCTCTTACTTGATTGTTAATACTGCAAAAGATGATGTTTTCGCTAATTTTACTATAGTCTTCAAGCATTTTATCAATATTTTTATCTTTCAGGATTGAACACAAAATTATACTGTTTTTGCGTTTCCAGTAACCATTGAGGCTAGTTTTTAGGGCTTCTGTTCCACTTTCATTGTGCGAGGCATCTGTAATAGTTAGTGGGTAATTTGAGATTTTTTGTAACCTTCCTGCCCAAGCTGTTTTTTGGGCTGCTTTTTGTATGGTCTCAATATTAATACCTATATCATTAAGTACCGTATAGGCGCAAAGAAAATTACGTGCCTGAAAATATCCGAATAAACCTAATTCAAAATTAAAATAATTATTATGTTTATCGTTAATTTTTAATATTGTCGAGAAGTTTTTAAAGTCAAGCTCAACAGTATAATTATATAAATCGTCTATTAAAACAAAGTTAGAAGTTTTTTTCCGCGTATGATTAATTAGCTCAGGTATATTTTCTCCAATTATAGTCAATCCATTTTTTATAATGCCGCATTTATGTCTAGCTATTTCATCTAAGCTATTTCCAAGCCATTGAGTATGCTCCAGACTAATATTAGTAATTATTGAATAGCTACTATTAACTACATTGGTTGAGTCATCTTGCCCACCCATGCCTGTTTCTAGAATCAGATAATCAATATTCTTTTCAGCAAAAAATTTGAACATGATAAGAGTTAGCATCTCAAATGAACTTGGATATATATTGTTTTTACTAAGAGTTGACTTTAATTCAAGGTAAATTCGAATAAGCGTTTGGTCATCTATTGAGTTTTTATTATAAGAAATACATTCATTTATTTTATTTATGTGTGGGCTACTAAATTTACCAATTTCCAATCCTGCCTGATATAGAGCTTCTTCGAGAAATGCTGCCGTTGATCCTTTTCCATTAGTGCCAGCAATATGAACTACTTTGTAATTGTTTTGGGGGTTTCCTAATAATAACAGTGCTTTTAGCATTAGCTTATTGTTAAATTCAGTGGTTGGTGGATTTAAATTAGATAGTTCTTCAATTATATCTGTAGAGGTAAGCATGGCTAAATTCTCGTCAATTATTTAATAAGCATTAAACCTGTATTGTCCCAGAAAGTCAGACTAAATGCAAAAAAGCCTCATCAGAAGTGATGAGGCAAATTGATATCAATTAAAGGTTAGTGGAGGGCAGGTTCAGGAGTGCCGCTTCCGAGGTTATTAATAGTTATTGTATAGTTCGTACTATTTTGACTGCCACCCGTTGCGTTGCTACAGGTAAATGTTGAAGCAAAGTCATCATATGGGAAGGTATAACAAGTTGGACATGCCTGTTTTAGCCAGATGATAGTTGGTAAAACCTGGTTCATCCAGTCATTATTTACCGTTACCGCAGGACCTGATGGTCTTGTAATTCCATAGTTTTGATTGTTAACATTGTTCCAGTTTACACCACCACATGCCATAACCGATGTTACGGTAGATCCATCTGGATTTGTTGGAGGATTACCATAAGCTGAGTAGGTGTTATTGTTACATAACTGGTAGTTTCCAACTAGTATCGAGCTAACTCCTTGATAAGCAGGACTCACTGCATACGATGTTAGTAGATTAAATGGTGAAAGATTGGTTATTGATTCATTCCAGCCAAAAATTTGATTGGCAGTTGCCCATGACACAAATTTACCACAGATCCGTTGTGAAGATTCAAAGGTGTAAGTACCTGTTGCAACTTGAGAATATTCCCAGCCACACGTTGCACCAGCATTACAGCCTGTGCCATTTGTGTTACATGTCCCATAATTTATCCCTGCAGATTCAACCACTGCAAAATATGAAGCAGGTGTGTCACTTTGGGAAATACCGCCAACAATAGAGGATTCTGTAGGCGCAAATACCCAGTTGCTTGCTGGTAATCCGGCACTATTTTGATTAGTGTAGCTCCAGCCACCA
>JBDHRI010000112.1:0-5560 GCA_039807465.1 Burkholderiales bacterium
AGCTGAAAACACTTCCTTATCAAAAGCCTTGTCGCCATCTTCTCTGGCAATACCATCAGATTTTAAGTTAACAAAATCATAGTATTCAGTATCCATCAGGTGTGAAGGAACAACATTTTGCATCGCACGGAACATGGTTTCAATCCTACCCGGATGCTTTTTATTCCATTCGGTTAACATGTCCTTGATTACCTGACGTTGCAGGTTGGGCTGCGAACCACATAGATTACATGGAATAATTGGAAATTCTTTAATCATGGCATAGCGAGCAAGATCTTTTTCTGCACAATAAGCCAGCGGGCGGATAACAACATTGCTACCATCATCGCTTACAAGCTTGGCAGGCATACCTTTTAATTTTCCACCATAAAACATATTTAAAAATAATGTCTCAAGAATATCATCACGATGATGCCCTAAGGCGATTTTAGTTGCACCAATTTCTCGTGCTACACGGTATAAAATACCCCGCCGTAAGCGAGAACATAAACCACAAGTAGTTTTCCCTTCTGGTATCACCCGTTTTACTGTAGAATAAGTATCTTCCTCGATAATCTTATACTCGACCCCAATACTCTCTAGATAATTTGGCAACACATCTTTTGGAAATCCCGGTTGTCCTTGATCTAAATTTACTGCAATAAGGCGAAATGATATCGGTGCGGATTTTTGAAGACTCATCAGGATATCAAGCATGCTATAGCTATCTTTACCGCCAGATAGACAAACCATCACGGTATCACCAGCTTCAATCATATTATAATCATTTATAGCCTTGCCAGCGCCAGCGCGCAAACGTTTTGCTAATTTATTTATTTCGTATTGCTGATCCATAGTGATACTTTTTATCTGAGTTTAAGAGATTATTTTATATACTGATTTAACAAGAATTATAATTGAAATTACAATTTTAGAGAGGACAATATTATACAGCAATTCTGAACCGTACTTTAATAAAAAACCAACAGAAAAATAATTTATTAAAATTATTTGCTGCATAGCAACATGATGATATAAAATAGGCGTTTGTCCATAATTTCTTAGTCCATCTTTCTAAAGGTAAAATGTTAATGAGTGGCTTCCAAAAAATTGAAAAATTAATTAAAGAACATGATATCAAATTTGTTGACTTACGGTTTAGCGATACACTAGGCAAGGAACATCATGTTACCCTGCCAGCCGATGTAATCAGTGAAGATTTATTTAAAATCGGGCACCCTTTTGATGGTTCATCCATTGAAGGTTGGAAAGGCATTGAGGCATCTGACATGCTATTACGTCCGGATGCAAATACATTAAAAGTTGACCCATATTTTGATGATGCAACTCTATTTATGACATGTGATGTTGTTGAGCCTGCGACAATGGAAGCCTACGATCGCTGCCCACGCGGAATTGCAAAACGTGCCGAAGCATTCATTAAAGAAAGCGGAATAGGCGATACTGCTTACTTCGGACCTGAACCAGAATTTTTCATTTTTGATTCAGTAACGTTTGGCGCTGACATGAGCGGCTGCCACTATAAAATCAATGCTGAAGAAGCCGCTTGGAGCTCTAGTGCCGAGATCGAAGGTGGTAATACTGGACATCGTCCACGAGTTAAAGGTGGCTATTTTCCACTACCACCAGTAGATTCACATCAAGATTTGCGCGCAGCTGCCTGTCTTACATTATCTGAACTAGGTGTGCCCGTTGAACTACACCATCACGAAGTAGCAACTGCTGGTCAATGCGAGATCGGGACTAAATTTAGTAGTCTGGTTGAGCGTGCTGACTGGTCACAAATTTTAAAATACGTAGTAAGAAATACCGCACATCGCTATGGTAAAACCGCTACTTTTATGCCAAAACCAATCGTTGGCGATAATGGTTCTGGTATGCATGTACACCAATCAATCTGGAAAGGTGGCAAGAACCTATTTGCTGGTAAAGAATATGCAAATCTTTCTGAAACAGCTCTACACTATATCGGTGGTATTATCAAGCATTCAAAAGCACTAAATGCAATTACCAACCCTACAACCAACTCTTATAAGCGTTTAGTACCTGGATTTGAAGCACCAGTAATCGTTACTTACTCAGCGCGTAACCGTTCGGCTGCAATTCGTATTCCATTTACTACATCGGATAAAGCTAAGCGAATCGAAGTTCGTTTCCCAGACCCTATGGCTAACCCATATCTAGCATTTAGCGCAATGTTAATGGCAGGTATTGATGGAATTATCAATAAGATTGATCCAGGTAAAGCAATGGATGTCAACCTGTATGAAATGCCAGAAAGCAAACTGGCAAAAATCCCTCAAGTTTGCTCAAGCCTAGAAATGGCGCTGGAAAATCTAAATAAAGATCGTGCGTTCCTAACCCGTGGTGGAGTTTTCACTGATGACTGGATTGATAGCTACATTCAACTAAAAATGCATGAGGTAACAACTTATCGCATGACAACTCATCCAATTGAACTACAAATGTACTACAGCCTATAATAGCATGTAGCTTCAGAATTTAAAGCCACTACAAAACTAGTGGCTTTTTTAATTGAAAATTATCGGGTTTTATGAGAAAATCGGGGGTTATTACTTTAATAAAGTTAGCGGTAAAGTTATCGTATCTAAAAATTAAGATTTGACCAGAAAGGTTACTCAGAAGCAGTAACTTACGACGCACAGAAAAGTACTATTTACAATGAAATTTTTAAAAATCAAAAAAAGAATACTGGCATTAGCGCTAATAGCGGCAACCATTATATACCCAGCCGTAGCAGTAGCTGATGATATTAATGATTTAGGCGGAGTTTCATCTGATGATAGTAGCTCGGATACTGTCAAAAAAGATGCAACCTCCAGCGATGCAATTGGAAACATGCTCCTTCAATCAGTTAGTCTGATGGGCATTGCCTACAAATGGGGTGGTAATACTCCAGATACGGGGATGGACTGTAGTGGTTTTGTACGTTATGTATTTAAAAAGTCTCTCGGTATTAATCTCCCAAGAACGGCTGCTGAAATGGCAAAAGTTGGGAAAAAAGTCAGTCCTGACGATCTGGAACCTGGAGATTTAATCTTCTTTAATACCAGACGTGGTTCAAATACTCATATTGGAATCTATCTCGGCAATAATAAATTTATTCAGGCTCCCCGAACCGGAGAGAATATAAAAATCACCGAATTTGATGGCTGGTGGCGACAACATTTTAATGGCGCTAAGCGAGTAGTTCAGGAAAATGTTGATGACAACGGTAATACATCAGTTGAAAGCTATCAGGACGTTCGCGATGAAGCACTGCCAAGTGGTTATCGTGGAAAATCATCCAGACATGCAAGCCGTTCACGGTACAGTTCAAAAAAACATGCAACCACTACCAGCAAAAAGTCCGGCAGCAAAAAATCTTCCACCAAGAAGAAGCGTAAAAAACATTGATAAATGAAAGCAAAAATCCCAACGTGGCATAGAAGCAATGGAGAGATAATCGCCTGCACCGAAAAAATCAAAGTTATGCGCGAAAATATTGAGGAATTACAGCAATATTTGCAGGATGCCTTTGAGGATGCCTTACTAATGGATGTTGATGAAACCCAATTCCGGCAGTTTTTGCTAACTCTAGTCAACAATCTCGACAATCCCTATAAGGATCAAAATGTTTAGTAAATTTGAATTACTGGTTGGTTTGCGTTATTTACGCGCCAAACAGAAAAATAGCTTTGTATCATTCATCTCGCTAGTATCAATAATTGGTATAGCACTGGGTGTAGCTGCACTTATTACCGTACTATCGGTAATGAATGGTTTTCAGCGTGAGATTCGCAATAAGATTATTGGTGTAACTTCACATATGCAGATTATTTCTGCGGCGAATGCACTTTCTAATTGGCAGGATACAGGCAAACTTACCATGAAAAATAAGGAAGTACTTGCCTATGCGCCATATATTGACGGACAGGGGCTTATTTCCTTCAGCGGCAGTGTTAGTGGAATATTGATTCGTGGTGTAGAACCAGAATATGAACCTAAAGTAGATGATATTACTAATAAAGTTGTCCAAGGTACATTCAAAAGCCTTGAATCAGACAGCTTTAACATCGTAATAGGTAAAGAACTCGCACGCCAGCTTGGAGCAACTCTAGGCGATAAAATTACCCTGATTACTCCGGATGGACAAATCACTCCTACAGGAATGATTCCAAGATTAAAGCAATTTACCATTAGTGGTATCTTTGATAGCCATATGTATGAATATGATACCTCACTGGTATTTATTAGTCTTGCAAAAGCACAGGTATTATTCAAAACACCGGATAGTGTAACTGGCTTACGTCTGAAGGTTGATGACGTAATGCGGACACAAGTAATCAAAAATCAACTTTATGGAATCCTGCCCGGAGATCTAATAATTCAAGACTGGATTGATCAGCATCAAAACTATTTTGCGGCTGTTGCCATGGAAAAAAAGATGATGTTTGTAATATTAACTTTAATCGTAGCAGTAGCAGCATTTAATCTCGTTTCAACTCTGGTAATGACAGTAAACGATAAGCGTCCTGACATTGCAATTCTACGCACCATCGGAGCCTCAGAAAAAAGCATAATGAAGATATTTATGTTACAAGGCGGAGTATCTGGAATTATCGGAACTGTCAGTGGGACTATCCTCGGCGTGATTCTTGCCCTAACTATTGGTGATTTGGTTCATGGCATAGAAATGTTGACTCATACTAAACTTATTTCAGGCGAAGTCTATATGATTGATTATCTGCCATCTCAGGTAGAATTTAGCGATGTTGCCAGTATATTTACTGTATCAATTATATTAAGCATTCTAGCAACTATTTATCCAAGTCGAGCAGCGGCAAAAACCAATCCAGCTGAGGCACTACGCTATGAATAATAACTATATTTTGCAAACCACAAAGCTTTCAAAATCTTTTACCCAATCCAGCGGGGACAAGCTACAGATTTTTAGCAATATTAACTTTAATCTTGAAGCTGGTGCAACTGTCAGTATTGTTGGCAGTTCGGGAAGCGGTAAAACCTCTCTATTACAGATATTAGCCGGTCTTGATAGTCCCACTAGTGGATACGTTAGTATTGATAACGAAAACTTGCAGCAAATGAATAGTAACCAGCTATGCCAACTGCGCAATAAGAAGCTAGGCTTTATTTACCAGTTCCATCATCTGCTGCCAGAATTTACCGCTCTTGAAAATACACTAATGCCATTAATCATTGGCAATAAAAATGACCAGCACGGTAAAGAATATGCAAATTATATTCTAAATAAGCTAGGTCTAGGTAAACGTACACAACACTACCCTAGTCAACTATCCGGCGGAGAGCGCCAGCGCGTAGCAATTGCCCGAGCCGTAATTAACCAGCCCAAAATAATTTTTGCTGATGAGCCAACTGGAAACCTCGACAATACCACTGCCCACCAAGTGCTGGATATTTTCCTTTCGCTACAGCAGGAATTAAATACCAGCCTAATTGTAGTTACCCATGACCATGAGATAGCCAGCCGAACACAACAAAAACTGACCCTACATAATGGTGAATTAGCTAATTAATC
>JBDHRI010000113.1:0-5544 GCA_039807465.1 Burkholderiales bacterium
TGAGCCAATAACACCTAATACTATAAGAATAATGAAGGAAATTCCAATAAACTTTAAACATCCTCCTTTTTTCTTTGGCTGAATATTATTATCTAGAATCTTCTTTTTTTCTTTTTGGTATTCATCTTCCGATATAACGCCTCGGCTTTTTAAGTCAGCAAGCTTTTCTAACTGCTCAATATTATTTGACATAGTAAATCCTTCCATTGAATAAGTTAATAATTATTTAAGTTAATTAAGATTCTAATGAGTGATAAAATTCTTGCTAACAACTTCTTCATTTTTCACCTCTTTAAATAAGTTTAATCTACCGGACGACCTAGGCTATAAATAACCCTTCCAATTATTCTAACTGCTGTAGGTGATTCATTTAAGCTTTTATCAAATTCGCGATGCACCTCATTGTCTGATTGCCACTTATAGCCATCTGGTGTCATTCTCAATCGTTTAACCCATAAGTGATTTTTAGTTGTTAGCGCAAATACTTTATTGTCCATCTCGGTTTTAACCGACGTATCAATCACAACTCTACCACCATCGCGTAAAGTTGGTTCCATACTGTCGCCAACCACTGTAATTATGGCTAAGTTTTCTTCTCTAACTCTAAAATCAGATAAGAATTTTTCATCAAATACTTCATACCCAATTATATTGTCAGGAGTAATTACCTCTATTCCATTACCCATTGATGCTTTTGCTTCATATTGATATATTTTAAATTTATTTACAGGTAAAGATTTATCAATACTTAGAACTTCATCGTAGTCCAAGAATCCTGCGCTAAGATTTAAATTTAGCTCAATCATTCTTGCCTTTTTTTCTGAGATGTTTCTACTTCTGTTTAAATATAAATAAACTTCCGTAGGTTTTTTATCATCTGGTAAATTTAATGCTTTTTTAGCAAAAGTAGTTGCGTTTCCTCCAAATTTATCATCTATGATTTTTTGTAGGTTTTTTACTCTTATCTCTGAGATTAAGTCAAGCATAATACAAAAAAGAAATAATAAATTATTACAAAATTGTAATAACAGTGTTATAATCCTGTTACGAACTAAATCGTAACCCCAAAGGTAATTAACATAATGCTATGTTTATATTCATTTATTTACCGAGCTGAAATCAGACTATTACCTAAAAATGTAACTGGTGAGGGTATTAGTCATTGGGATCTTCGCTTTAAAAAAATCAAGCATAATCAGGCTCGAAGGTTAATAAATAAACATAAATGCTTTGCATTCAGACCTTTTTTTAAACCTGAATTAGGTTATATTGTTTTCCGTGGACCACCTTCAATAATTCGTGATGATAAATCAGGTCTTATTGAGGTTATATATCCAACTGGTATCACTGGCCTAACAAAGCCTGCGAAGTGTACTTTACTAACAGATCTAGTCCGAGATCTTTTGCGCTAGCAAGTGCTTTTTTTAGTAAAGTTTGTTTTTCAGGTTCAGGTAGAGATAGTTTCTCAACTGCCTGAGTTATTATCTGGGTAACTAAATCTTTAGTTTGCAGATAACCAAGCCCTTGGGCTGTAATAAATATCGGATTAAGTAGATGTAAATACCCATCTGATTCAAATTGTGGGTTATATAAATCTATGAATCCTTGATTAGCCAATGTTTGTAATTGTAAATGAGCTTTCATAAAATAGTCATGATTTGGCAGAAACTCATTAGGGTCCACTGGAGGTGGTGGGAAAAATTCATGAATGATAGTATTTAATTGATTAAATTCATCATCTTTATTTTCCTGAATAATTTCAAGAATTCTTTCTTGAACTTCATCAAGCCTGGGTATTACTAACATAGCTGTTCTTTTAAAAGCTATTCCGGTGTAAGCCCGGAAAACAAAAGCCCGTAAGCACCGATCTACTGCAAGTCTTTACCATGTAGTAAAGCATTAGATCAGTAATTATGGCTTTAAAAGCGACTACCAGTAATAACTTTGGTTGGTAACGACTGGTAGTCAACCTACAATTAACCGTATTAAATGTTAATTGAAGTATTTTTATTTTAACAGAAATTATTATTGTGTGTGAATTAAATTGTTAAAAATATTAAAATAAAGTAAATTTAAAATTATTCAGTTGAATATTTTTAACTCTTAAAACATATGCTAAATATTGATTAGCTAATAATGGCAATCAATATTCTGTTATCTATCAAAACTTCGTTGACATTTAATACGAATGGCTTTGATGCTCCAAAACCGGGGGCGCTGCGCAGCAAACCCGGGCATCTCTTGGACATCTGGCATATTTGGAGTATTGAATGTCAAAAATCACCCCCAATTATTACGCAATTCTTACTGCTGATGTTAGATATGATAAACGACTATCTGCCAGTGAAAAGCTTCTCTTTGCCGAAATTACCGCTTTAACGCATAGTAATGGTCATTGCCATGCTACAAACGAATATCTAGCTAGCCTGTATGACTTATCAGCTGATAGAGTTTCCCACATGATTTCAAAGTTAGTTAAATTAGGTTATCTTAACTCAGTAATTAACTACAAAGAAGGAACTAAACAGGTCGAAAGTAGACATTTAAGTTTACCTAGCCCTATAGCTAAATTTAACTATACCTCTAGTCAGAAAGATAGGGAGGGTATAGCTAAAAATAGCGATACCCCTATAGCTAAAAATAGCGAAGATAATAATACAAGTATAGAACAATACAAGAATAATAAAGAAAAAATATATAAAAAAGAAAATTGCGAAATAAAAATTGACTCCATAGAAAAACCAGATTACATATCCGATTCAAATTGGACACAATTCAAAAACTGGTGGAACCTACGACTTGAGAATCATAAAAAACTAAAATCAACTAGAGCTGCACTTGAGAAGCAATTAGCCATAATCAAAGACCTTGATAACAAAACCATAGCTAAAGCCTTAAAATTAACAATCTCTGGTGATGCTAATGCTGTTTGTTATCAAAATATCATAATTCCTAAAGAAACAATCCCTATTGGAAAATCGAATCCACACGTCTTTGACGACCAAGACTACGATAACGCCCAACAATATTTTAGGGTGCCGATTAACCAGCCACCAAAGGTGAGGAGTCAATAATGGAGCTAGGAATGCAAATTACAACTTTGTCAGCATCAAATAAAAACTGCAAAATGCACGGTCAGTATATTTCTGCGCTAATCAAAAGCAGGGATGGTGAAAATTGGACAGGATGTCCATCTTGTGTAAAAGCAAAAATAAACAAGGAAACAGAGGATGCGATTAAGAAAAACGCTCTAGAGTCTAAAAACGCAATTATTAAGCAAGTGTTAAACCGCGCAGCTATTCCAGAAGCTTATAAAAATGCAACTTTTGAAAGTTACAATGCAGGAGTGAGTACACTCGCTACACAAGTTAAAAACAACTGCTTTCAGTATGCTGAGAATTTCAATAAATACTCGCCTAATGGAATATTTGTTGGCAATGTTGGAACAGGTAAAACGCACTTAGCTATAGCGATAATTGCTAGAGTTATAGAACGAGGTTTTACCGCGGTATTTAGTGAAATGGGCGAAATATCTTTATTAATCCGTGATTCTTACGATAATAAAAGTAAAACAGAGCTTGAAATTATTAATTCTTTTTCCGAGGTAGATTTACTAGTTATTGATGAGTGCGCTGCTCAAGATAAAAATTTTGACCGCGAAAAATTATTCCAGATCATAAATTCTAGGTGCAAGAGAAATCTACCGACTATTGTTATCTCTAACAGACTTGAGGATTTACGGTTAAAGGTTGGTCAGCGGGTTATGGATAGATTGGAAAGCGGGATGTTTGTACAAAACTTTAATTGGGAATCTTACCGGATTAACAAGGATATAGCGGCATGATTAAGTTAACTCTACCAATTCCAGACAGTAAATTATCACCAAACCGTAAAAATGGAAAAAACTGGATAAGCTCTCACAGCATTAAGAAAGACGCGCAGAAGCAAGGTTACTTATCTGCATATCAGGCGTGGCATATCAGCAAGCTAGTGGCAGACAAAACAACTATTCTGCGGTGTGACTTGAAAGTCTATCACAAGTCAAAAATACATCTAGATGATGACAATCTGGTATCTGCGTTAAAACCGTATCAGGATGGAATTTTTGCGTTTCTAGAGCAAAAAATACAGATTAATGATAAGCAGATCAGATACAGGACTATTGATACGCTTGAAATGGATAAACTTAACCCTCGCGTAATCATGACGTTGAGCGCAATTGAAAGAAAATTATGCTTGTAAAAATAGTTACCATTAAGAACGGAAATCAAAATAATCATTATTGCCAGCGCGATAAATTAGATGGTTTCAAACTTACACTTACCGAAGGTGGACATGAGATTAAAGAAATCATTATGGCAGATCATAGCCAATCATTTGCATTTAGAAGGTTGCTTGTAATGTTTAGACAGAGAAAATCTAAGAAAATAAATTGGAATGATTACTTTTTTACTATCGAACGTAACACAAAGTTAGCGTAGGTAAATATGGAAATTAAAAATATCTCATTATTACAGCTAGAGAATAACACTGGACAAATACCTGGAGTTAAGGAGAATCCGAGATTTAACTGGCGAGAATTTTAAGAAAGCTGTTAAATCAATTCGTGATTTTCCTGAAATGATGGAAGCACGCGAGCTCGTTGTCGTACCGTATAAAAATAAATACGTGGTAATCGGCGGTAATCAGCGATTCGTGCTATTGCCAGAGAGTTTGATATTCCCCATGGAACAATTCAAGCACGAATAAAAAAAGAAAATTGGCAGCAAAAATTAGCCACGCAAGTAACTGAAATAAAAAATAAAATACAAGAAATTAGCCAAGTGGCTAATCCTCAACAGATGGTGGCTATTGAGCAGGAGATAACTGATGCCATGCAGATTGCAAAATCAATAACTAACCTTCAAGAGGGCGCACTTAATTTACATAGTATTGTAATAAAAAAGACAATTGATAGTGTACAGGCTGGAAGGCTTGGAGTTAAAGAAGCAAGTCAGGTATTAACAAATACCGGGTTAAAAGTAGATCAGATTCACAAGATGAACAATCCAGATGGTCCACAAAATCAGATTAACATCCAAAACAACAACACCGCCACAGCTGAGATCAGCGAGATAACTAAATGTCAGGTTGAGCAGTGGACTAATGAGATTCTTAACGAAATAGAAGGCGATTAAATGGCAAAATATAAAGCTCCGATTGAAGAACTTAATGGCATAGTTGAATGGACATTCAATCTTGCAAATTGTTCACCTCAGCAAGCTCAGGGTTATAATTTTGATGATATTCCCAGCACAATCAAGGGTGAAAATAAGTGGGAGAAAATAGCCAACGCAAGAGTTATTAAATACCTTATAGCAAATAATAAAAAGTTTGATGGTTTATCATTGAATTTAAATCACTCGGAAACATGCTTTATTTTATTCTTCTATGATGGAAAATCCGGGGCTAAATATGCTTCAATAGCAAATGAAATAATTAAGCATCTAAACTACGATAAATTACCACCAGAAGCAATGTGGCATGTATTGCACTATAACTTAA
>JBDHRI010000114.1:0-5468 GCA_039807465.1 Burkholderiales bacterium
TATTGCTATGAATGAACTGAAAAATGCTCCAATTCATATAGCTGAAACATCAGGAATTAATGTGATTGATCTACGCGCACGCGCACGCAGATTATCTGACCGAGTTGGTAAGCTTGGTTTAATCGTAATTGATTATGTGCAGATTATGACCGGAATTAGTACAGGTCCGGGTTCTAATCGTGCGCAAGAAATTGCTGAAATCTCCCGTTCACTAAAAACTCTGGCAATAGAGCTAGATGTACCAATTATTCTATTATCCCAGCTTAACCGAGATGTCGAAAGTAGGACTGATAAACGCCCAAATATCTCCGATTTGCGTGAATCTGGTGCACTAGAGCAAGATGCGGATATCATTTTATTACTATACCGTGATGATTATTACAATCGTGAAGATAGCAAGGAAAAAGGGATTGCTGAATTAAATATTGCTAAAAATCGTAGTGGTTCAACTGGAACAGTAAAGCTGGCATTTTTGAACCAATTCACTAGATTTGAAAATCTTGCTTACGAATGGGAAAGTGAACATTAGGATGTCAGTCAAACGTAAAGAACAAGCCCGGCAAATTTTTTCAATCTTGCAACAAGCTAACCCTAACCCAACAACGGAGCTAAATTACTCAAATGGGTTTGAACTACTAACAGCTGTAATCCTCTCGGCTCAAGCAACCGATGTTGGTGTAAATAAAGCTACTGCAAAACTATTTCCCGTTGCCAATACCGCAGCTAAGATAGCAGCACTGGGGATTGATGGTATCATTCCTTATATCAAGACAATTGGACTTTACCAAACTAAAGCCAAGAATGTAATAGCAATGGCTACCATTCTTAATGAAAAATACAACGGTGAAGTTCCCAAAACTCGTGAAGAACTGGAAGCATTACCCGGAGTTGGCAGAAAAACGGCAAATGTCGTATTAAATACATTATACCGTCAACCAACAATGGCTGTTGACACCCATATTTTTAGACTATCCAACCGTCTTGGAATAGCCAAGGGAAAGACCGTTCTTGAGGTCGAACAAAAATTACTCAAGGTAATACCAAAAGAATATCTACTAGATGCACACCACTGGCTAATTTTGCATGGTCGCTATATTTGTAAAGCACGTAAACCAGAATGCGAAAAATGTCAGATCACTGAATACTGTGATTATTATAAAACTCTGAAAGCTAAAGAATAATGGGATCAACTCAAGTAGTTATTAATGCATTAGATAGCATTGATACCACTATGACGACCATCATCATCCTAATGATTACAACTTTTTTCATGTATCGGATGATGAAATTTTTTAATAAGCCCTTGGTTTTTGGTGGAGTTTTTGCTGGAGTAATAATTTCATGGTTAAATTTACCAAAACAATACTTTGATATTAGTAGCTGTGCTACTATGGGTGATATTGGCGTAAATTTTTATTTGATGATTCTTGGCTCGCGATTCAATTATCTTCTATTAAAAAAGCGCAGGGGTAGCCTCACAGTCTCAATAATTAGTGCAATTGTACCATTCATTTGCGGAATGATTACTGGTCCATTTATCTATCATTACAATGTGTTAGCTCCAATCAACGAATTTGAATTCTCTCTGATTGTTGGATTATGTATGTCAATTGCTTCATTATCCTTAATCTCACTATTTCTGAACCAAACCAATCTTATAAGTAAATCAATTGGACATGTAGGTCTGATGGCAGCAGGAATTGATGACCTATTATTCTGGATTGTCTATGGCGGCTTATTACTGGCACTTCAAAAAGATGAAATAATTCGTTACAACCTTTTCTGGACGTTTAGCATCTATGTTATCTCCATGACATATATTTTTCCTCGGTTAATCAGATATATTACTTCACACATTAAATCTACCGTAGCGACATTGGCATTTATTTTATGTGGCTGCCTGATTTCCTGTGTAATTGCCGATAGTGCCAATATTCATCAGGTCTTTGGGGCATTTGTATTTGGATTAATGCTACCAAGAAAAAACAAATTAATAACTGAAGTGTGTAAAAATTTAGAAGAGTTTATTACCGTTTTCTTTCTGCCAATTTTCTTTGCTCAAGTTGGGATTTTGGCAAAGATAAATATTATAGACAACACAAATTTATTATTAATGGGATTAATTATTTCATTAATAGCCTTCGCATCAAAATTCTTTGCCGTTTATATTCCAAACAGCTATATTTATAAACACCCTGAGGGCGAATCAGCATTTTTAGCGTCACTACTAAACATCCGAGGCGTTACAGAGATTATCATGATGAGGGTATTTCATGAAATTGGTTTTATTTCGACACAGATTTTCACTATCTTTGTAGTTTCAGCAATGGTTACTACCTGGTGTGCAACAAGTTTAGTCTTTTATTTTCGCAAATATATAAATTAGAAATTTGGCACCTCTAATCTTGAAAATTTTAAAAAGCAACCATAAATAATAAACTGATAATACTTTTAATACCTAATCATCAATGTTTAATGACTTTAGCAATTGGAATTTATAAATGTTAGAAAAATTAATTAATCGTAAAAGACTTATTCCTATACTACTCCCATTATCAATTATCTCCTGTTCCAATCATCCAGAAAAACAATCAGGCAACGATAAACAGGTAGAACACGCAATGCTTGCACAACAACAGGAAGCAACAAGCGATCAAAATAATACCTCACCTGCACCTGCAACAAACTGCGCATTGGGTGGACCAAATTTTGTTAATCTGGTGAAACAGGTTGGTGATAGCGTTGTAAATATAAGTGCAGAAATAAATCCAGCACAAAAAAGCCCTTACTCGGGAATTGACCCAAATGATCCATTAGCCCAGTTATACCGCTATTTTGGAGTTCAACCACAGCAACAGAAACCAAGCCGAGCGTCTGGCTCAGGCTTTGTAGTTAGCGGTGATGGTTATGTGCTTACCAATGCTCATGTAGTTAATAAAGCAACCAAAATTACTGTAACCACTCATAATAAGCAGGCATTTAATGCCAAGCTAGTCGGACTTGATACTAAAACTGATATTGCCCTGCTCAAGATTGAATCAGCTGGGTTAATCGCGGCTAAAATCGGCAACCCTGAGAACCTAGAGGTTGGGGAATGGGTGGTTGCAATAGGTGCTCCATTTGGACTAGACAATACGGTTACCGCTGGTATAGTTTCTGCAAAAGGGCGTAGTTTGCCTAGTGAAAATTATGTACCATTTATTCAAACTGATGTTGCAATTAATCCTGGTAACTCAGGTGGACCATTATTTAATACTAAAGGAGAAGTTGTAGGTATTAATTCACAAATATATAGCCGTAGTGGTGGCTTTATGGGAATCAGCTTTTCAATTCCAATTGATATTGCGATGAAAATTGCTGATCAGCTAAAAGCAAATGGCAAGGTATATCATGGACAGCTAGGAGTAAATATTCAGGAAGTAACGCCTGAATTAGCAGCATCTTTTGGGTTAAGTAAACCATCAGGTGCATTGGTTGCGAATGTATCTACCGATTCTGGCGCAGCTAAAGCTGGAATTCAGGCTGGCGACATTATATTAAAAGCTGAAGGGAAAGAAATAATAAAAGCTTCTGATTTGCCGATTATTGTGGGTAGCAAAAAACCTGGCGACATTATTGAATTATCAGTGCTCCGTAATGGTAATATTAGTAATGTAAAAGTTACGTTAAGTAAAGGAAGTGAACCTGAAGATGAACAACCATT
The DNA here is from genome assembly GCA_039807465.1 of Burkholderiales bacterium. Classification (GTDB taxonomy): domain Bacteria; phylum Pseudomonadota; class Gammaproteobacteria; order Burkholderiales; family UBA11063; genus Aquella. Next base: position 3,704 of record JBDHRI010000114.1, read on the forward strand.
ACTAAATATCGACAAAACACCAAAAGCAGATAAGACAAATACCGAAAATATTGAGAAATTTGGCTTACAAGTATTAAATGCAAATGACCCAAGAATTGCTGGACGAGTTCGTGCCAAATATGGAGTTGTCGTGCTTGATGCTAATAATGTAGCAGCTGCTGCTGGAATCGGACGTGGTGATATTATCCTCATGGTTAACAATAAAAAGGTTAATAATATTAATGAGTTAAATGAATATCTAGCCAATGCAAAACAAGTTGCATTACTTATTGACAGGGGTGGACAACAAATGTTTATAACCATCAATTTGCTTGGGCAATAGGCTTACCTGAAAATGGGATAACTGATAAATCAATTAAATAGTAAAGCAACCTCAAGCAGAGAGTGGGAAAATTTATTGTAATCCCAAGATAAATATGCTATAATCTGCCCCTTATTATTCTTATTAATTAACATTAGGAGTTACACGATGTATGCGGTAATAAAAACCGGCGGCAAACAATATAAGGTTGCTGTTGGCGATAAATTAAAAATAGAACTGATACCTGCAGAAGTCGGAAGCAAAGTTACTTTATCAGAAGTACTTATGATTGCTAACGGTGAAGATGTAGTTATCGGAAGTCCTATTGTAGCTAAAGCGAGCGTTGAAGCTACTGTTTCGGCAACAGGCCGTCACAAGAAAATTCGCATTTTTAAAATGCGCCGTCGTAAACATTATCAAAGACATCAAGGTCATCGTCAGTATTATACTGAATTGACAATTGATGCGATTAATAACTAAGAGGAGAAACTAAGATGGCACAGAAAAAAGCCGGTGGTAGTTCAAAAAACGGACGCGATTCAAATCCTAAAATGCTTGGGGTTAAAGCTTACGGTGGTCAGTTAGTTTCTGCTGGAAGTATTATTGTTCGTCAGCGTGGCACTCAATTCCATGCAGGTGATAACGTTGGCATTGGTAAAGATCATACTTTATTTGCCAAAGAAGATGGTGTAGTAAAATTCTCGGTTGGTGGCAAGTTTAATCGCCGTATCGTTAGTATCGAAGCTGCAGAATAACGTAACCACACTTCAAATACTTTATCAACCCCGCTAACTAAGCGGGGTCTTTTTTTGTAAGCTTCATATCAAAAACCTCATATTTCAGCATCTTTTTAGAGTTTCAAAACTATAACAGTTGTTTTAAATGTACTATTTTGGCTACATATTTGAAAAATAATCATAAATGATAACGTGTAAAGTTGCGTTACTGAATAATAGTAGTATATAATACCTTTAAGTTAATGTCTCGAAAGGATTATTATGAATAAAGCTGAATTAGTAAAAAGTATTGCTGAACAAACAGGTATCACTGCGAAATTAGCTGATGAAGTTTTAGATGCAATTACAGAATCTGTAACTGCTACTTTAAAAGCTAAAGACAAGGTTACTCTTATTGGTTTTGGTACTTTTGAAGTTGCTGAAAGAGCCGCGCGTACAGGACGTAATCCTAAGACCGGGGAAGAAATAAAAATTAAGGCAACTGTTACGCCAAAATTCAAGCCAGGCAAGGGTCTAAAAGATGCCGTTGCTAATAAGGCAGCAAAACCTAAAGCAGCAGCTAAACCTGCAGCAAAAACAGCTAAGAAAGCAAAATAATAAAGGGGCTAATAAAAGCCCCTTATTTATTTCTCATACCACCCCACCTAAAACAAATTACATCAACCTTTCACAAATCACAAATTCAGTCTAGCACAAGTGGCACAAACAAGGACAAACTTCAAACCAC
>JBDHRI010000115.1:0-5467 GCA_039807465.1 Burkholderiales bacterium
CACCAACAACGGCAGGCTCAGAGGTACCACAAATTCGTTTTGATACCATTGGAACCATACCAGTTTTTGATTCTAATTCTACACAAACACTAGTTTATGTGCATAATTTTAGCAATCATACTATTTCTGGAATCCAGTATAGTGGAAAAACAAATGTCGAAGATGCTAATAATACAAGCAAAACTCAACTACTCAGATTAAAAAATTCTGCCACACAGATAATCTCAACGTCTTCAGCAGCAGCCTGCTCGACAATTGCAGCAGGAGGCAGTTGTGCGCTAACTATAACTACGCCAGTTCTCGATAGTATAGAACCAAATGGATCAATTTTATTCTCTGCAAGCTATTCAGATAAAGATAAACAGCACACCAGCTCTCAGATTGCCAATTTAGAGTTAATTAATTCGCTAACTCCGGATGGTGTAAAATTTGCTTCTGATGTTAATATAAGCAATACTAGTGAAACAGATAGTGCTTATGGGATAGTTTATGCTTATGGTAGTGGTGTAAATCAAACTTATCTTGTAAACAGACTCAAGCCAAATAATGCAGCATTAAGTATTACTCAAGGAAATATTCTGGGTATGTCAATTCCCTCACGCTTTGTACAAGCTATTGAGGTTACATTACCACCAAGCCAGAATGCATATACTACCAGCTTAGCAATGACATCCTCCCTTGAACAAGGTGGAAGCCAGAATGCAACTAAAAGCAGTAAATCAAGTCTTAAATCTGCCGGATTCTCGAGTTTATCAGTTATTGGCTCTTCCGGCTATATTAATGGTGCTTTATTAATTGCAGGTAATCCTACGATTATTAATACTGCAAATCCACCACCATTTAATGGTGGAAGCTATGCAATCACTAACAATGGAACAACTACAGCAACTCTCAGTTCAGTTACTCCTACTACAAATATTGTTACAACTGGTAGTACATGTACAGTAGGAAAACAACTTGCGCCTGGTGATAATTGCATGGTATATTATACGATCTCTGGCTCCAATGCTACCACAGGCTCAGGAACAATTACAGTAAATTATACTGGTGGATCTACTGGTTATAGTAGTATTGTAAGCTTCATCAACTGGATTAACACATTAGCAGGACCTCAATTGAGCATTACCGCATCAAACAATCCAGTTACCTTCACACAAAATACGGGAACCAATGTGACCTTTACACTTGAAAACATTGGCGGCTATTCATTATCGGCAATATCTGTTACCGGCACCGCTGTTACAGGTAGTGCAACAGCCAGTATAAGTAGTGATGGTTGCGGAGGGGTTTTAGGTATTCATAATAGTTGCCAGACAACTTTACACATCACGGATAGTGGTACAAGTACAAATAGCCTAATGAGAATTGTAGTTACTGCCGAATATCAGGGAGCTAATGGTGCTCAACAATATGAGCGTTTTTATGGCTTAACATATAATTCGGTTCCAGATGGTGTTGCGAATCTTGTGTTTTCTCCTAGCCCGGTAACTATGGCTGTTACTGGAGATGGAATTGAAAGCTTCTCCCAAACAGTAACTCTAACTAACTCAGGAACTCAACCAACCACTAATGCTCCTGTAATTAGTCTGGAAAATAACCCAACATACTTAAGTCAAACGAATAATTGTACTGTAGCATTAGCTGTAAATGCTAATTGTACAATTAACTTGAAATTAGGTCCAACTAGCGCTACACCTACTTCAGGGAATGCTTTCCTGAGTGCTACTTATAATAGCAATAACAATAATGGAATGGTAGCTAAAAATAAGATTAGCTATACAGTTAATCCAGTTGCTTTTGCTGAGGTTAATATGATAGCCACAGGCAGTTCTGGTGGAACAGGCGCTTCAGTAAATCCATATGTATTTCATGGATCATTGGCAGATTCAGGACAGTCGATTACTATTACCTATCAAAATAAAGATTCATCACCATTAACAATTGAAAATATTCAAGATGGTAATTTGGGCTTGGCATGGTCTAGATCTTCTAGTAGTAGTTGTAAACCTGGTACTACCATAGCGGCTAATGGAAACTGCTTACTTATTTATAACAATAATTTAAGCAATGTAAGTTCTGTAATAGCTACAGCAAACTATCAAATGGATTTTCCTACACCTAGCTTTGTACTTAAACTTGCTAATAATCTAGTATATACGGCAGCTCCAGCAATTACAATTAGTAATGGGCAAGCAGTTAATGTTGGAACTACAATTTCAGCACAGAGCATTCAGGCTGTAATAACTAATAGTGTAACTTATGATAATTCAACCAAAGAAGTGAGCGTAACCAGTTCAGTAGCTAATTCAGGTTCAAATAGCCTTGCATATTCAAAACCTATTTTGATTACTGCAACCATGGAGGATTATTTTACTAACATACCTACTGGCGTAAACTGCTCTTCTAATCGTTCTACAGATGGAATAGTAACACAGACTTGTACAATGAATATAGAAGTAGGTTCAAATACTCCTCTTACACTAGTATATCCAATAAATATACCTCTATTTAATGGTGCTGCTGGAGCATTAAATACTCTCTTTGAACTTATCACTAATGGGCAAGTAGTAGCAGTAAATACTACATATATTCAAACAACCATTGATTCACAATAAGGTAATACTTAATTGTTTTAAACCTTAAAAGGGGTATCCAATATGGATCCCCCTTTTAAGCTAATAAGATATACAACAACAATCTGTTTACTTAATTTTACCTACTCAATAATTTAGCATTTCTACCTAACCTCCAGCTAGTTCCACATAAAAAGGCTCAAACTTATGTTGGCTTTTGACTAAAATTGAAATAGCCAAATAGTGTATAATACTGGGTTGTCTTTCTCATAAATCATTAGGGTTATAACCAACCATGAACTCACCAAAACTAGCAGTAATAACCAGTGGCGGTGCTAATTTTTATTCAATAGAAGTTGCACTAAAAAGATTAGGCGTAACCTACCAGTTAACCACCGATAAAGAAATTGTCAATAATGCTGACGGAGTGATTTTCCCCGGTGTAGGTTCAGCAGGTTTTGCAATGAAACAATTACATCAGCATGACCTGATTAATACGATACGCAATTACCAAAAACCACTCTTGGGAATCTGTCTTGGTATGCAATTATTATATGAGCACTCTACTGAAGATGGGGTTGATTGCCTTGGCATAATGTCAGGCAAGATTGAACGCTTTGATGATAGCCAGCAACTGGTGGTTCCGCAGATGGGTTGGAATAATATCGTCAAGAAGGCTGAATCTCCCCTACTTAATGATTTTGATATGACCAAAGATGTATATTTTGTGCACAGTTATTATGCTCCAGTTAATACAGCAACAGTGGCTAGCTGTAATTACGGAGTTGACTTCACTGCGATTACTAATTATAAGAATTTTTATGGTATGCAGTTTCATCCAGAAAAATCCGGCGTAGCAGGTGCACAATTAATTAAAAACTTTATTGAGGTAGTAAATGGTAATTTATCCGGCAATTGACTTACGCGATGGTAAATGTGTGCGACTATATAAGGGCGATTTTGCCACCACCAAAATATATAATGATAATCCGCTTGCAATGCTAGAAGAATTTGCTAATGCAGGTAGCGAATGGGTGCACATGGTCGATTTGGATGGAGCTAAAGCTGGGCAATTCATGCAATTAGATCTTATTCGAGAGCTAGTTAGCAAAACTTCGCTAAAAATAGAAGTTGGTGGCGGAATCCGCGATACTTCAGATGTCGAAAAACTATTTTCAGCAGGTGTTAGCCGTGCTGTAGTCGGTAGTGTGTGTGTTACTAAACCAGAACTAGTTAATCAATGGATAAACGATTATGGTGCGGATAGAATAGTCCTTGCCCTCGATTGTGCCCTTGATACAAATGGTATTCCCAAAGTAAAAACTCATGGCTGGCAACAAGAAAGCCACTTTAGTGTTTATGATATTCTGGATAATTACTCTAGTGCAAAATATGTGTTGTGTACAGATGTAGGTGTGGATGGTACTTTAGCCGGACCAAGTATTGCACTTTATCGCCAAATCCAGAACCATTATCCAGAGTTATCTCTGATTGCATCAGGTGGGGTTGGCAAACTGGCTGACATTACCGATCTTGCACAACTCAACGTTCATGGCGTAGTAGTTGGAAAGGCATTATATGAGAATCAATTTACTCTTACCGAAGCTCTAGCGATAGTTAAATAAATATTAAAAACGACTTAAATTTAAGTTGTTTTTTATTAGACCTCTTTCATAACCCATTATTTTGTTCTTAGCCTAAGAATTAAAGAAGCAGGTTAGGAACAAGGTCTATTATAACAATCTAAATCATATAGCCACTCGGATGAATATCTCTTTCTGCCAAAGTCTCCATCCGACATGGATAAGTAAAGTCAGGATTTTGTTGATATAATTTGAGCCAATAAATCGCATTATGAATATTCTCAGCAATTAACCCGACCTGAAACATATTCCGAGTATAAATCGCTAGATAATCCTGATTAAGTGCTCCTTCTGCCATCAAACATTCCTGATAATCTGCAACCATTAGTAAACGAAAACTCTTGCTTGTAAGCTTATCATCATGGAAATTCTCACTCAAAAATGAATAATCATATTTAGTGCCAAAAGAATAATTTATAATCCGTACGCCACGCTCAAGTGCATTTACCAATTCAGTTCTAAACTGATTTAAATCAATATTCCCATGCAAATATAATTCTTTTTGACTATTATTGATCATTGACAATAATTGCCCACTAAAATTAGCATAACCCTGGATATGGATAAATTCATCATAGCTCTGGCGATAATTAAGATTCTTTATCTCAAATAAAGTATTATCAATACTTGCATTATAATCCTTGCGTAACTGTTCAAGTGCTACCACTGGATCTTGGGCAATATATTGTTTAGACTTCCCTGGAATTAAATTAATAATCCCCTTCTGATAGAGCTTGTCTAAAGCTAGATAGACTGAGGGCTTAGGAAGACTAATCCGGCTCGTAATCTGTGAGCCATTACTAACCGGATTTTGGAGAATATCTATATAAACCAGTGCTTCACTTTTAGCTAAACCAAGCTTCTCAAGACTAGCTATAAGCGCCTGCACTTTTATGCATCCTGCCTAGTATCAGCAATCACAATCTCGCGAATACAAACGTTTTGTGGCTGATTATAAGCATACTCAATCGCACGGGCAATATCATCTGGATTAAGCCCTTGCTTGATGGTGTTAGCTTTCCAATTTTTATAATTATCAACAATCGCACTATCCGTTGTATGAGAAAGAAGTTCAGTCTCAACCACACCCGGTGCAATCACTGTCAATCTGACATTATGTCCGGCAACTTCACCACGAATATTTTCAGTAAGTGCATGAACTGCAAATTTACTTGCGCAATAAGCTGCATGATCCGGGAAAGTTTTTCTACCCGCAATTGAAGACAAATTTATAATCGTACCTTCATTTCT
>JBDHRI010000116.1:0-5439 GCA_039807465.1 Burkholderiales bacterium
TCATTATTAAATAGTCTAACTTCTTCTCCGACTCGCAATCTTAAAACCACCATATGCCTTACTACTTCAATGGGTAGTGATAGCTGCTCACCAGCTTGTAAACAAACATTGGTAAAAAAACGAGGCATTTGACTAACTACCTATACTATCCAACTGTTCAGTTACCCAAGTTCTAACCTTTGCCGTAAGAGTAGTTGGATCGGCAACGTCTGGATAAATAGGCTTACCAATCTTCACTGTTACAGTTCCGGGATAAAACCAAAAGCTATTTTTGGGTAAACAATACCCTGCATTATGAGCTACGGGAATAATCGGAACATCCATTTGAATTGCAAGTTTGGCTGCACCATATTTAAATGGTTTACGTACCTGCGGCTTAACTCTAGTGCCTTCCGGGAAAATACAGATCCAAAAGCCTTGGCGAAAACGCTCATTACCCTGTTCAATCACCTGCTGCAAGGCATCTTCTCCTCGGCTGCGATCTATCGCAATTGGTGAACACATCCGTGCTCCCCAACCAAAAAATGGAATTGACAAAATCTCTTTCTTCATAATCCAAACTATCGGGGGGAAAATACAATTAAATGTAATGGTCTCCCATGCCGACTGATGATTTGAAACAATAAGTGCAGGCTTGTCTGGTATATTTTCTAGACCGCTTACCTGATGTTTAACCCCGGCAACGTGCTGTAACAGAAATGAAAAGTAACGAACAGAACTATTGATTATTCTATGTTTCTGTTGTCGATTCAATGGCCAAATAAATAACATTACCAAGTTATAAACGGGAAGAGCTGCAACTGCAAGTATCCAGAATACACAAGAACGAATTATAATAAATGGAGTCAGCTTATTCTTCTGCATTTTCACGCTGCTCTTTTTCAATAATATATTCACTGGCTTCAAGCAGATTCTCAAATACCAAAGTACCCAAAGGTAATTTTTCTTTCATCAAGGTTTTCTTTCCATTCCCTGTCTTGACAAGTAACGGAATCCCCCCGGCATTACTAATTGCCTCAAGATCGCGGATACTATCACCAATCATCATTATATTAGAAATATTATCAACATTAAATCGCTCACAAATATCAAGTATCATACCTGGTCTCGGTTTCCGGCAATTACAGTTGTCTTCCGGAACGTGTGGGCAAAAAATAATTGCACTGATACTACCGCCTGCCTGATCCACTAACTGATGCAGCTTGATGTGAATCTCATTCAGTTCCTCCATGCTAAAAAGCCCACGTCCAACCCCAGATTGGTTAGTACAGACAATCACATTAAAGCCTGCCTGACTCAAATTGGCAATTGCCTCAATGCTACCCGGCAAAAGCTCAAATTCATCAACATTTTTGATGTATGCTTCGCTATCTTGGTTTATTACACCATCACGATCAAGAAAGATTAATTTCATTTAATGGTCACTTTCAGAAAATCTCCAGACAAAATCACGATAATTCCGCAAAATCACAAATATAATTAAAGCGGACTTGCGCAACTTGCAATAAGGCTAATCGGTTATTTCTTATTTCAGGATTTTCATCCATTACCATTACATTTTCAAAGAAAGCTGCCAATACTGGACCAGCCTCCAATAGTTTGTCAAAATATCCTGTATAGTCACCTTTAATTGCCATATCCTGTTTAACACCAAACAGGAAACCAGCCAGCTCTGTTTCTGGAGCATTGTTGGTAATCTTGGAATCATATTCACCGACAGAGTTATCTGCATTTTTTTCAAGAATATTCTTAATCCGTTTATTAGCCTGAATTAATTCAGTCGCCTTAGCATCCTGACTTAGTTTAACCAAATAATTCAACAGATCATTTAACCTTGTAAAGGATTTATCAATATCTAAATCATTGCGGTCAAATCGATAGGATAATGATTTTAATGCAGCTCTTACAACCGGAGTAGAATAACCACCAACACTGGTTAAATAATTTTCTGCCCGTTGCAGAATAAAATCATACAATTCTGCAATAATTTTACTATCAAAATTTTTATCCTTAAACGTACTAAATGTAATCTCAAGTAAAGTTTTCAGATCAATCTTATTCTCAAGTAAGATCCGCACTATACCTAGTGCAGCACGGCGTAAGGCGTATGGATCTTTATCACCTGTCGGAATCAACCCAATTCCCCAGATACCAACTAGGGTTTCTAGTTTATCAGCCAATGACATAACCGTTGCCAAATTACTATCTGGCAACTCATCACCACTAAAGCGTGGGTAATAGTGTTTTTCTATTGCATTAGCCACTTCCGGAGTTTGGTTATTCGATAAAGCGTAATATTTACCCATTACCCCCTGCAATTCAGGAAACTCACCAACCATTTCAGTTGCAAGATCAGCTTTTAGCAAGTATGCGGTATCTTGTGCCAAATTAGCATCTACACCTAACAATGGAGCAACCCCAGCTGCGATTTGCTGTAGCCGCAAAATACGCTCAAATTGGCTACCCAATTTATTATGATAAACCACCTTTTCCATCTTGGTAACGAATTCTTTTAATGGTGTCCGTTTATCAAACTCAAAGAAAAATTGCGCATCAGCCAACCGTGCCGATAAAACTTTTTGATTACCATCAATAATTACTTGAGAATCTTTAGAAATCAGGTTACTAACAAAAAGAAATTTATTGGTTAATTTTCCATTCTTATCCAGTAAAGCAAAGTATTTCTGATTTTTTGCCATGGATAAGATCAAACACTCTTGGGGAACCTGCAAAAATTTCTTATCAAATTCACCAACCAGAATCTCTGGCCATTCAACAAGCGCAGTTACTTCTTCAATTAAGCCATCAATTGGGCTAATTGTAAAGCCAAGCTCAGCTGCTTTGGTAGTTAGTCCTTGGCTAATCAGATTTTTGCGAGCATTAAATTCAGCAATTACCTTACCATTAGCTTCAAGTTTAGCAAAATATTCGCTAGCATCGGCAAAAACTACTGTTTCCTTACACATAAAGCGATGTCCGCTAGTTTGATTATGACTTTGAACGCCAAGTGCGGTACAGGCAATTACCGTATCATTAAACATCACAGTAAGCCCATGGACTGGTCTGACAAAGGTAAAGTCATTATCCCCCCAACGCATTCCTTTGGCAATTTGAACTTTTTTTAAACTATTCAGAATTGTTTCCGGCAATACCTGATCAAGAGATTTTCCTTTAACTAGCGAAGTAAAATAAAAATAACCATCATCACGTTGCTCCAGATTTTGCCAATCAGTTCCACATGATTTGGCAAAGCCCAATAACGCTGGCTGCGGATTACCATCTTTCAGTCCCATACTAACAGCAGGACCTTTACGTAATAGCGTCTGATCTTTTTGTATATAGTTAATGCCGCTAATAAGACAACCAAAACGACGAGGTGCTACAATTACTCTTAGACTACTATCATCATTTAAAAACCCAGCAATCTGCTCTCGAATACTCTTTGCAAATGGATTGCCAATATTCTCTTCAAGATTTATCGGAGGCAATTCCTCAGTTAGAAATTCGATTAATAAAGTACCGCTTAAATTTGTCATTTTATGTTTAATCCCTTTATTCCATATGAGCTTACCAATAAGGCATTTTATGATTGCATAATTTTACACTATTCAATAACTATACGCTTAACCTTAGAATCAGTATTGTGGTTTTATATGTAGTTTTTTATCTAATAATGAAGGTAGAATTGAAGAGGTGAACTTTAAAAATAAGGCTATAAATTAGAAATAATGTCAAAAAAAATGGGTAGCTTTTATAACCACCCATCTTTTGTGGATAAAGGCAAGATTATGCCAATTAATCCTTTAAATAATCATAAACGATTTCACCAAAGCCCAAAGTTAAATCAGCAATTAAATGTGTACCACTAATAACTTTTCGTACTGGCAACTTCGCAACAGGTGCTAAAGCGTGTTCAAATAGCTGTAATGCAGCAGGTCCAGTCCAAGCACCATGTACCGTTACATCTTTTAGAAAATAACGAACCAATTGACACAAACTGGCTTCCTTACCATTAGCATGAGGAATTATTTTAATCAGATAGTTTGGTATTTCGGTCAGATTCTTATGCATTTTGGCAATATCAAGCGGCTGGTATTTAAAACCCATTGTACCAACGGCAACAGTAACACTATTATAATGCAAAGTTCCAAGCAGAGTATCTACATCAATTTCCAATTTGGGACTAGCATATTTCTTTGGAAATCCCCAAATCTCACGACCAGCTGCGATTGGTGCTAAATCATCTAAAAACATCATATGCGAATAAGTACCAGGTTTACCTTCGAACTCAACCTCAATCACCTGCCCTGCTTCAGTAAAGCTACCAAAACCGTGAGCATCAGGCATTTTCATAAATTCAAACTTAACTATATTGCTAGTCACCTTTAATGGCTCAGGAACAACGGCTTGAAGTGCCTCAATGTCTGTCTCATAAGCAATAATTAGATATTCGCGATTTCCAAAAGAGTAATCAATCTGCAATGCACTTGGTGAAGTAAGTGGCATCGCAAAAGCATTTTTTTTAATATCAGCAATTTTCATCTAGTTTCCTTTAGTACTTTTATGTAATACAGATAATTCTAAAAGCATTTTAACATATTTCACAACCTTCATTCTCATATAAAAAACCTCTGTAATAACATGGGAGACACGATTGTTATATCCGCTATAAATGCATAATTTTTATTGGCAGCTTTCAGATAGATGCTTCAAGTGCAATTTGTAGCATTTTAGTAAAAGAATTTTGTCTTTCTTCACTAGTAGTAGCCTCATGCGTTACCAAAGAATCTGAAATTGTTAATAAACATGCCGCATGTTTATTAAGCACCTTAGCATTCGCAAATAAAGCAAATGCTTCCATCTCTACACAAGCACAACCATGTTCGCGGTTAATGTCGATATAGTCTTCAAAACGTTCGCGATAAAATACATCCGAACTATGAATACGCAATTCTTTCACAGGGACATTAATATTAGATGCAGCAGCTAAAATTCGCGCATTAAGAGTAGCTGAAGGCTCAATAAGCGGTTTATCATACCCACTTTGTACCTTAGCGTAACTTGATTCACTCCAAGCATCTTTTGCCAAAACCACTTCATATAAGCCTAGATCAGAAGCATATGAACCAGCTGAACCAACACGTATTATGTTTTCAACACCATAGAAGGAATATAGCTCATAAGAATAGATCCCCATACTAGGCATGCCCATACCACTACCCATTACTGAAACTTTTCGACCCTTATAATCCCCTGTATAACCAAACATATTACGCACATTATTAATCTGCACAACGTTGTCTAAATAACTGTCGGCAATTAATTTTGCTCTTAGCGGGTCTCCAGGCATAATCACTGTTTTAGCAATCTTGCTAATATCAGCTAACTCAATGTGTGGGGTAGGAATCGGCATTTAAATTACTCCAAAATTATATTGTT
>JBDHRI010000117.1:0-5433 GCA_039807465.1 Burkholderiales bacterium
GGGTACTTTTGACAAATTTCTTATCTACATTATCTACTTTTCTACATATAATCAAGCAATTATTATGGCACTGCAACAACATATTATTTAACTTTAGATTTATAATCTCTATATCACTGGTGCTATTTCTCTATTTAATTCTTAAAACATATACACACCTCCAGTGATCCATAAACCCGGTTTAAACGCTGGGTTTTTTCATTACTAAGGCTAAAAATATACCCCAGAATAGAAATAAAAACGAAAAACACAGAATATTACAAAGACTACGGATGCAATACATAGTGTTAGCCAATCACTATATAACAGCTGAGTTTGATTAAACCATGTCCGTTTGTGATACTTACCAAACCCGCGCAATTCCATAGCATTACTTATTTTATCCACCCGCGCCAATGCAGAATTTATCAAAGGGATAGTTATATTAAATAAATTACGCACCCGCTTTATTCTAGATGGCTCATCACTACCAAAACTTAGCCCTCGAAGTGCCTGCGCATTAGCAATATTTTTAAATTCCTGCTGAATATCTGGAAAATAACGAAAAATAATACTTGCAGTGTAGGCAAATTTATACGGAACCCCTATTTGATTTAAGCTAGCAGCAAATTTACTTGGATGAGTAGTAAAAATAAAAATTATGGTCAATGGTAGTAACGATAAATACTTTAAAGAAATTACCAAAATATACATTAAAGTAGCACTATAAAGTTTAAATCCGGCAATATTGGACAATATATGTGAATTTCCCGTCAAAGTTACCCCATAATCCGGAGTAATCAGTAAAATAAAGAGCGCATTAATAAAATTAAAACTTAATACAGCAATAAAAAGATTTCTTGATATTTTATAAGGTATTGCCGCAAATTTAAGCAATATGAAACCCGTTACAAGTAAACCAATACTTATCCTAAGATCAAAAAACATAAACACCACTATTAACCAGAAAATAAAAATTACCAATTTAATCCCCGGATTCATGCGATGAAAAAAAGAATCAGCTTCAAAATACAGCGAACCAAATTTATTCATTAGTCTCTCTTTCTCTACTGGCAATAAATTTATACAAAAATTCTTCCGGGTTAAGCCTCAATTTTCTGGCAATAGTAACCAGAGACAGTTCATATAACCCAGCTAAATTAATAATTTCATCATTAACAAGAATTTTTGCTGGATGTTCATCAGCAATTAATCTTCCATTTGCAAGCACCAGACTACGTGAAGAATATTCAATTGCAAGATATAAATCATGCGTAACAATAAGAATAGATAAACCAGACTTAGTAAGCTCTTGGAGAAACTGCATAAATTCACGATATGTCTTTAAATCCTGCCCGGCCGTTGGTTCATCCAGAATTAGTATTTCTGGCTCAACCACCAACATTGCAGCAATGGTTACCCGTTTTTTTTGTCCATAACTAAGTGCAGAAATAGGCCAATTACGATGCCCCCACAAACCACAAATTTTAAGCACCCGCTCAACACGACCCTCAATTTCTTTCGAATCAATACCTTCGTTTAGTAAGCAAAAAGCAACTTCATCCCAAACCGTCATTTTTATGATCATTTGATTTGGGTTTTGCATTATCAAAGCAATGTGTTGCCCACGCTTTTTGATCTTCCACGATGAAATATCTATACCATTTAAAGTCATGATTCCGATATTTGGAGAATAAATACCACTCATAATAGCAGTTAGAGTTGATTTACCAGCCCCATTATTTCCTAAAACACTAACTATTTCACCGGGATATAAATTAAAAGAAATATCATTTAGTACTGGTTTATTTTCCAAATAGGCAAAGGATATATTTTGTGCGGAAAAAACGGCTGCTTGCGTGCAATCTCTTGCGGCTGTTTTTAAAATAGGAGTGTGATCGAACCAATCAATTACCTTCTGGTTTTTTACTGTATCAAATTCAGTTATGTCACCAAGTTTAGCCGCGACTGTGTCCAGATTGGAAAACCTTAATAACTCGCAATATAATGGTTCACGAATACCTACTTTATTTAGAACCCTCATTGAAAGAATTTCTGCTGGTGAGCCAACTGCAATTATTCTCCCAGCAGCCATAACAATAATACGGTCAGGCTCAATTTCAAGACATTCTTCCAAACGATGTTCTGCTATCAGAATAGTTTTACCGTATTCATTATTAAGTTTTTTGATTAAATCAGTTATTTTCACTGCTGAGGCAGGATCCAAATTGGCAAGTGGCTCATCAAACAATAATATTTGTGGTGATGATGCCAAAACACCCGCAAGAGAAACTCTTTGTTTTTGTCCACCAGATAACTCGTACGGGCTATTATCGATACATTCAAGCATATCAACTTGGATAAGACTCCTTGTAACAGTATCTAACATATTGCTACTATGTACACCCTCATTTTCAAGACTAAAAGCAACATCCTCACCAACGCTTAGCCCAATAAACTGGCTATCCATATCCTGCAAAATGGTTCCAACATCTTTGCTTCTCGTAAAAATATTTTTTTGAAGAGCATCATTACCACCTATTTGCAGCTCACCAGTAGTTACTCCATAACTTGCAAATGGAATAACTCCATTTATCGCATGAAGTAGTGTACTTTTACCCGAACCACTTCTTCCCAGTATCAGGATCTTTTCCCCGGCTTGGATTTCAAGATTAATATTTTCCAAGCTAGGATTTTCCAGATTATGATAGCGGAAACTAAAATCCGTAAATTTGATGACTATTTTTTCATTCATCACTCTTCAACTTTCAGCCTTGAATATCTATTATTCGTCTTAATAAATCCAAATATAACTGGTAGGGCAAGAAAAATAAACACTAAAGAATTGGTTATAAAAATAACTGCAATCTGGAAAAATACCTTCCGTGGTGGCTCATTCATTATAACAATATCACTAATTCCAGCAAATGTATAACCAGCAAGAAACCCACCTACAGCTGTAACAGTAAGGAAGATCAGATGGATTTTTGAATATAAGCCGTAGCGGACATTAAACCCGGGGAAAAGGTAAACTAGTCCACAAAATAAACCAAATATACCGGAAGCCATTTCCCATGTCCACCAAATGCCCCAACCAGCAAGTAAATCTGTTAGCATATTACCAAGAAACCCACCTAAAAAACCGACCACAGGACCAAAATACACCGAAAAAAGACTAAGAATAATAATGGAGGGTCTTAGCTGAACATTTGGTCCAACCGGAATTCCAATTAACCCGACAACTCCATATAAAGCTGCCACAATACTTATTGTAACAATAGTCTTGGTACTAAAATCAAAAATGGATGGCTTCACATCACTAACCTTGTTATAGATTTAACACATCATTTTACTGTATTTCAAAGTACCCTCTAAAGGATCTGAAAGAAGAGGTTTATCTTAAACCATTTATGCCAGCGGTAAATAATGAATATCACGGCAGTGCTTATGCTAAAATAATGGCAACTTTTTATGTGTATTTCTGAGGAACTAAATGATAGATAAGGATGGATACCGTCCCAACGTAGGCATCATCTTACTAAATAAGCAAAATTTAGTATTTTGGGGTCGGCGTAAAGGTGAATATTCATGGCAGTTTCCTCAAGGCGGTCTAGCTGAAAATGAAACTCTTGATGAGTGCATGTACCGGGAACTGAACGAAGAATTAGGACTTTTACAACAACACGTTAGCATCATAGATCGAACTAATGATTGGTTATATTATGACGTTCCAGGCAGTTGGTCAAAGCAAAACTCTAATTATCGTGGTCAAAAACAAATTTGGTATTTACTGGATTTTCTTGGTTCTGATCACCATATTAATGTTCGTAGCCACCATGAACCTGAATTTGATGCATGGCGCTGGATTCCATACTGGGAGCCGATTGATTTTGTAGTAAAATTCAAACAGGACGTATATCGTAAGGCATTAAATTATTTTGCCCCTATAATAAAAAATAAATCTAATGAACAGTAATTTTCTTAATATCTTACATAATAAACCTGCAACTTACACGCCCTTATGGTTAATGCGCCAAGCTGGTCGTTATCTGCCAGAGTATCGTCAAACACGAGCTAAAGCAGGAAGCTTTTTAAGCTTATGCAAAAACCCTGACTTAGCAACAGAAGTTACCCTTCAACCAATAAGACGCTTTAATCTTGATGCTTCAATTATGTTTAGCGATATTCTTGTTGTTCCTGAAGCAATGGGTTTGAATCTTTACTTCACAGAAGGTGAAGGACCAAAATTTGATAATCCAATAAATAGTCATGCTGACATACTTAATCTTAAAACCATAAATTCTGCACATGATTTAGACTATGTAATGCAAACGATTAAAAACCTAAAACAGGAACTACCGAAGAATATTCCCCTTATTGGTTTTAGTGGATCTCCATGGACACTTGCATGTTACATGCTAGAAGGTGGAGCAAGCAAAAATTACGAAAAAATAAAGGCTTTCCTATATCAGTCTCCAGATACTTTGCATCTGCTCCTTAGCAAAATTGCCGTTGCAGTAGCTGACTATCTAGTTGAACAGATCAAATCTGGTGTTGATTGTATAATGCTTTTTGATAGCTGGGGTGGTGTACTTAGTGAAACTACATTTAAAGAGTTTTCGTTAAAATACCTAGATATGGTAATTAAACAAATTCATTCTCTTGGTTTCTCTGACACCCCAATTATTTCTTTCACCAAAGGTGGCGGAAACTGGATTGAGCTTATTGATCAAATAGACTGTAGTGCGATTGGTGTTGACTGGACAATAAATCTGGCAAAAGCAAGAAAAAGCACACAGAAAATATTACAAGGCAATTTGGATCCGGTGTTATTGTCAGTAGCAGATAGTGAAACCATTATAAAAGAGACAAAGAAAATACTAGATAGCTATTACGTGGCAAATAACAATAGCTACGATCGCCTGATTTTCAATCTTGGGCATGGGATATTACCAAGTGCTAAGCCAGACAATGTAGCTACTCTTATTGATACAGTACACAGTTATACCCAGCGTTAATTAAACTAAGGAATTTATATGAATAAACAATTATCAAAAATTTTGCCCATAGCAATGCTTTTAAGTTTAAGTTCTTGTGCAGTAAATGCACCTGTGGTTGGCAGCGGTAAGGTCAGCTATGGCGATAGCAACGCAGTTGAAACTGTAAATACAGACTTTGGTTCTACCGATTTGAATATGGTAGCTAGCCAAATGGCGACAGCTTTGATAACTTCAGGCAAGATTAACCAATGTAAAACATATACTGTGTCTAAAGTTCGCAATAAAACAGATCAATATATCGATACTGAAAATATTACCCAAAGCATTGTTAATAACCTATCTAACTCAGCACAGGTTAAAAGCCAGTACGTTTTATCATCTCAGGAAATGCAGAGTCAGGTTGATGAGCTAGATCGTCAAAATCAATCCGGATTATATGATCAAGGTACCACGG
>JBDHRI010000118.1:0-5403 GCA_039807465.1 Burkholderiales bacterium
GGGCTGGTAAAAACTTCTGAATATGCGATAATGCGAACTTCTGGAATATCTCTTGCTGATATTACAAAAGTATTGGCAATATTTGGTGTCATTTTTACTATTATTACATTTTTAGTTGGTGAAGTAATCGCACCAACTTCTAGCCACTTCGCTAAAGTTTACAAGATGAATAAAATGAATGAACAGGTATCAACTGAACTATCCTCTGGGGTTTGGAGTAAGGATGGTGAGCACAATATAATCAATATCAAACAAATTGACCAAAATAATAGCAACACAATTAAGGGTATCCAGATCTTTGCTTATGATGATAAACAGCAATTAAAAAAATATATAGTTGCGGAAAGTGGTGACTATCAAACCAGCACACATAGTTGGCAACTACATTACCCTACAATATACAGTTATCTAAGCAATCAGATTCAAATTCAAAACCCAAAAGACTTTAACTGGCAATCAAGTATTGATCCAAGTTATTTTAATGTATTGGTCATTACCCCCGAAGATATGCCAGCCTTTAGCCTGCAAAAATATATTCAGCATCTAAAGAATAACAACCAAGCGGTTAACCGCTATGAAATTGCCTTCTGGAGTAAACTACTCTATCCAATTGCATGTATTTCAATGGCTTTCATTGCTATTGGCTTTATTCCAAATAATGGACGAAATATTAATCTTAGCACTAAACTTTTCTTTGGTATTCTAATTGGAGTTACCTTTTTCTTTAGTAATAAATTAATTGGGTTCATCGCAGTAATCTACAATTGGAATGCAGTGCTTTCTGCAACTATTCCAACCGTTTTACTCTTTGGGATCGGATGGCTCGTTATACTAAAAAAAGAATCCTAAGGCAAAAACCATTATTAAAGTCGCATGTGTGCTCTAAAGCTCTCACAAAAATACATCACCATAACTAAAATGGTGATGTATCCTAAACGAACTATTGAGATCTAGTCTGGACAACAGCCAACTTCCTTACATTTTAAATCATCAAACTCGTATTGCAAAGTTACGTGATCAATCTGGTATTTATCAAGCAACATTTTCTGACAACTTTTAAGAATTTCAGGCCAAGCTTCCGGTTTACACGCTACAACGTGGGCAGCAAGTGCTGCTTTATTTGCTGACATGTACCAGATATGTAAGTCATGAACTTCAACAACTCCTTTAATTACCTGCAAGTCTTTACCCACAGCTTCATAATCAAGGTGTTCAGGAACGCCAGCCATAAGAATTACAACTGATTTCTTCATCAAACTAAAATTTGAAACAATCAGTAGGACAATAACAACTAGTGACAGCAAAGGATCAACTATTGACCAATTAGTAAAATAGATTATCGCACCAGCAATGATTGCAACTAAAGAACCCAATAAATCACCCATGGCATGAATCATGGCAGCACGTGTATTTAATGAATGCGAATTTTTTGATAACACAAAAACTATTACACCATTAACCAAGAAACCCAATGTAGCTACAACAAATAAACTGGCACCATGAACTTCAACTGGCTGCATAAAACGATTAACTACCTCAAATAATAACCAGATCGTCAAAACAGTAGTAAACATGCAATTAATCAGCGCACCAACAACCTCTGCCTTGCCGTAACCAAAACTAAGCTGAACCGTTGCGGGACGTTTACTAATTACATTAGCAAAATAAGCTATCATCAAACCAGCTGCATCTGTCATCATATGCACCGCATCAGATTGTAGGGCTATTGAATTAATCAGATAACCGCCAATTCCCTCTACCAGTGAAAAAGTAAATGTAGCAATAAGACACCAGAATAATACCTTACCACTAGTTTCCCGTATCATCTCAGCATGATTGTGGCTATGCCCATCATGATCATGGTCATGCCCGTGATGATGCGAGTGATCATGCTGAGAATGTTCTTTATGATTATGCTTAATATTATTATGAGTGGCATCACTATGCGCCTCATGCCCTGCTTCATCATGTGATAAAAATTTACTGTGTTTTACCGTCATAGTCTGCCTCCTGATTTATCCTTCTTTCGCATGATTAATGGTATATTTGGGAATTTCTATCGTCAAATCTTTACTACCAACTTTTATCTGGCAAGAAAGTCTTGATACAGCCGTCAAACCCCACGCACGATCAAGCAGATCCTCTTCAATTTCATTAGCTTCATTTAAAGAACTATACCCTTCACGTACGATCACATGACATGTTGTACAGGCACATGCCATATCACAGGCATGCTCAATATCTACACCTTTGCTCAACATTGATTCACATAAATTAGCGCCAGCTTCAAGTTCAAATTCCACGCCGTTTGGGCATATTTCTTCATGCGGTAATATCTTAATTACAGGCATCAAAATTTCCTATCAATATATTTAGGTAAATATTATAACATACCCATAACCTAGTATTTTACTCAACTAATAGCTTCTACGGTACACTAGTTAGCAAGGCAACTACTCACACTACTATAAGAATAGTGAATTACTCTACCCTTCTCACATCAAAAATAATGCATAAAATATTGACAGGAATATCCCTATTGCGCTAGAATATTTGGGTAACTCGGCTAATCAGCCGATAGAAAATGTATCAATTATCGAAAAGGAAGCAAAATGATACAGTACTTTGATAACCACTTAATAAAAGTCGCAATGCTTTTTAATGCATCTTCAAAATCTATTTCTATCGCTTCTTCATTCTCTTCTTGTTGTTGCTAATCTCTAGCTTATAAATTCCAAGTTTTTATTTTATTGTTTACTTTGTAGCTATTTTAATTAAAATATAGTAATTATAGTCATATTTCTATCCGCTACATTTTAAACCAAAATTTTATCTATCTTACCTGATTAATATCTTATTCTAGCATTATTTTTGCCAGATTAATTTGTATCATTAATATGTAATCATGATGCATCTCTTAAACTTGCTTATTCAGCTAGAAAAAAGATTCAGGTAAATGCTAACCACACTTTACATTAGAGGTTTATCATGCAACACAAATCACTATCATTTATTTTAAATCCAATTTTTAACTGGTTCAATATCCAAAAATCAAATATTCATGGCTTGGGATTATTTTCTCGTCGCGAAATCCCGCAAGGTGCTTATCTAGGTATCGCTATGATAAAAAAATCAGCAGCTAGCAATTATCAGGAACACTTAATTGAGGGATATGGCGCAAGTAGCGAAGATGAATGGCTACGGGTTATTGGCGCTAGATTTATTAATCATACTGTAGACGCAAATATTCGTCTTGAATACTACGGTACACAGGTAGTAGCCTATGCCTTACGTAAAATTAGTATTGGTGAAGAAATAACCGCTAATTACATAAATATTTATCGAGAAATTAATCTGCCAATCCCTGATTTTTGCCTACAAAGTGCCTAATCATAAATAAACACCATAAAGTATAAACATATTTAAAAGAGAAAATGAATGAACATAGAATCAAAACTAATTCACGGCGGAATTGATGGCGACCCGCATACAGGCGCGGTTACAGTACCCTTATATTTAACCTCCACTTATAAGCAAGATGGTATCGGCAATCATCGTGGTTATGAATACTCACGTACAGGTAATCCTACTCGTGAAGCCGTAGAAGTCCTTATTGCCGAGCTTGAAGGTGGCGTTGCTGGCTTTGGCTTTGCCTCTGGAATGGCAGCAACAACCGCGGTTATGATGCTATTTAAGGCTAACGATAAAATTCTTCTATCATCCAATGTTTATGGCGGTACATTTCGGGTATTAGATAAGGTATTTAAAAATTTTAAGCTTGAATATGAGTTGGTTGATACTAGTAATTTAGAGTTAGTAGCAAGTAAAATAACTGAAGATGTAAAGGCTATTTTTATAGAAACACCAACCAATCCGCTAATGCATATCACAGATATAGATAGCATAAGTAAATTAGCAAAAAAACATGGGTTATTAACGATTGTTGATAATACATTTATGACCCCCTATTTACAACAACCAATTAAGCATGGTGCGGATATAGTATTACACAGTGCGACCAAATATCTTGGTGGTCATAGCGACCTTATTGCCGGACTTGCAGTGGTAAATACCTCCGAACTAGCCGAACGTCTTCACTTTATCCAGAATGCAACAGGTGGTGTTTTATCACCTTTTGATTCTTGGCTTCTGATTCGGGGTATAAAAACTCTTGCGGTACGGATGGATAGACATATTGAAAACACAAACAAATTGATTAACTTCTTACAACAAAATGAGGTTATCACCAAACTATACTACCCAGGAATAAATAAAGATAAGGATAGTAAGATTCATAATACTCAGGCAGCTAAAGGTGGTGCGATGATCTCGTTTGTTTTGGATAGTGCATACAATCCAGATAAATTCTTACAAAGTCTTCAGCTCATTACCTTGGCTGAGAGCCTTGGCGGAATTGAATCATTAATTTCTCATCCGGCAACCATGACCCATGCGGCAATCCCTCCAGAAATTAGGGAGGAATTGGGAATTGTTGATAACCTAATTCGCCTATCCGTTGGGATTGAAAATATTAATGATCTAATCCGCGACATTGAACATGCGCTATCTACAGCAAAGGATGCCTAAAGTGACTAGTTATATTAATGACATCCGCGAGTTAATTGGCAATACACCTCTATTAAAAATTAATAATTTTGGTCTAAAACCAACCATCAATCTGTTTGCCAAGCTTGAATACTATAATCCAGCTGGCAGCGTTAAAGATCGGATTGGTATTGCGATGATAAATAAAGCCGAAGCTGAAGGTAAATTAAAACCCGGTGCAACAATAGTTGAAGCAACAGCTGGTAATACCGGACTTGGGGTAGCGTTAGCGGCACTAAATAAAGGTTATCGAGTAATATTTACCATCCCAGAAAAGTTCTCACAGGAAAAACAAATGCTCATGAAGGCATTAGGTGCAGAAATTATTATTACCTCACGTGAAGAAGGTATGCTTGGCGCTGGTCGTAAGGCAGCTGAGTTATTGGCAGAAATACCTGATTCTATCTCGCTAAAACAGTTTGAAAATCAGGCAAATCCCGATATACACTATCAAACTACTGGTCCGGAAATATATAAAGCTTTAAACGGTAGAATTGACTATCTAGTAGCTGGGGCTGGTAGTGGTGGAACATTTAGTGGTATTGCACGTTATTTAAAAGAACAAAATCCTAGGATACAAACTATTCTTGCTGATCCAGAAGGTTCAACTATGGGCGGTGGCGAGGCTGGCTGCTACAATATGGAGGGTATCGGGAATGATTTTATTCCGCAAACTATGGATATAAATTTAGTAGATCATGTAATTAAAATTAATGATGCCGATGCTTTTAATGCCGCAAGTGAACTCACTAGAAAAGAAGGTGTTATTGTTGGTTCTTCATCTGGTGCAGCGATGGC
>JBDHRI010000008.1:0-25128 GCA_039807465.1 Burkholderiales bacterium
GTCTGTTTCTGAAGGTCATCCGGATAAAGTTGCTGATCAGATCTCTGACGCCATTCTAGATGCAGTTTTTAGTCATGATAAGTATTCACGAGTTGCTGCTGAAACATTAGTTAATACTGGCTTAGTTGTACTTGCAGGTGAAATAACGACTAAAGCACATGTTAATTATCAACAAGTGGTACGCGATACCATAAGAAATATCGGTTATACCAAGAATGAATACGGCTTTGCTGCTGATAGTTGCGCAATTTTGGTTAATTATGACGAGCAGTCGCCTGATATTGCCCAAGGAGTTAATGAAGGCGAGGGGCTTGATCTGGATATGGGGGCAGGGGATCAAGGTTTGATGTTTGGTTATGCTTGTGATGAAACGCCAACGCTGATGCCATTACCGATTTATTATAGCCACCGCTTGATGGAGAAGCAGTCGCAAGTACGTAAATCAGGGCAATTAGCATGGTTACGTCCGGATGCTAAAGCTCAATTAACAGTTCGCTATGATAATGTAACTGGCAAAGCTATTTCATTTGATACGGTAGTATTATCAACTCAGCATGATCCTGAGTTAACTCATCGTCAGATTGAAGAAGCGGTGATTGAAGAAATTATCAAGCCAACATTGCCAAATCATATGCTGACTAAAGATACTAAATATTTTATTAATCCAACTGGTAAATTTATCATTGGTGGACCAATGGGTGATAGTGGTCTTACTGGACGTAAGATTATCGTTGATACTTATGGTGGTGCAGCTCCTCATGGTGGTGGTGCATTTTCTGGTAAAGATCCATCGAAAGTTGATCGTTCTGCTGCTTATGCTGCTCGTTATGTTGCCAAAAATATTGTTGCTTCAGGTTTGGCTCGTCAATGTCAAGTGCAGATAGCATATGCAATTGGTATTGCTAAACCAGTTGGTATCAATATTCATACTTTTGGTACTGGTAAAATTGATGATCGCAAAATTGAGCAAATCGTACTAAATAACTTTGACCTACGACCAAAAGGTATTATTCAGGAATTAGATCTGCTCCGCCCAATTTATAAAAAGACGGCAGCTTATGGTCATTTTGGGCGTGAAGAACCTGAATTTAGCTGGGAAAAGACTGATAAGGCTGAGTTACTTGCCAGTTTAATTTAATATTGTTTAGACTATTCAGCTAAGAAGCCAGCAATTTGCTGGCTTCTTTCATGTTGTTAGTAGATCTCAGAAATAAGGCTCTGGTAAGTGTCAGGAGTTGAAACACTCCCTTGAGATGGCTGGACGTATTCAATATATTCGTCGCACTTCTATCCATTGATAATTACTTCGAGATTTCAAATCTTAAAGTTACACCTATGGTTATAGGTAAAAGAATAACCAATTATGAAACGGTTGGCGAATGCTTATGTTTTGAGGGGGTTTTAATTCCTTATCGGTATTATACCAAATTAATTTATATGTATCAATTAATTAAAAACTAAGTTAACTATAATTTAATTTGACAAGTAAATGTATTTCTGGTACCATTGGGCTAGTAACACTATATACAGTGTTATATTTGCAATTGATTTACTAATTGTAGTGTTTTTTGTTTGGAAGTGTTCTAGTCAAGGAGGAAAAATGGAACAAGTTAATTTAAGCAATGCTGTAGTACATAGCTATGTACTAACTAAACAGTCAGTGGAATCTAATTTAAAGCTTAGAGAGCAGTTCATTAAATTTTTAGAAGAAAATAGATTTTATGAGCCAGCAACTTCAGTCAAAGGATTTCACTCTTTTTACCATGAGCCGAGTGATTTACTAATTTTACTGAAGATGGGACATCTTGATTCAAGAGATTATATTCAATTAGTTTCTTATAATGATGAGTGGAAGGAGTCGGTTTCTATGTGTGAAGTAGAATTTGCAAAAGAAGCTATTTTAGCGATTATAAACCTACATAAATAGATCTAAAATACAAATATATTTTTGAGTAAATAGGAGGCAAAATGAATAAAGTATTTAGATAGCAGCAATAGTCTTTAATAGAACCATTGCTGCCATGCCCGCAGCAGAATAACTCTGCATTGCGTAGTCCGGCCAGACAACGCAATGTCATAATTATACTCTATTTTTCAAAGAAGGAGAGTACATATGGCTAAAACATTTGACTTAAAGTTTGATGGTTATTACCGTGATATAAATAAAGCTAGTTTACCTAGTTGCTCTGGAATCTATTGTGTATATACTTGTAGCTATGATCCTAGTGAAAAAATGGTATCGCTGAAAAAACTTATATACATCGGTCAGGCTGAAGATATCAATAAAAGATTATCTAATCATGAAAAATATGAAGATTGGAAATCATACTTAAAATCAGGTGAAACTTTGTGTTATAACTACACAAGTGTTTCTATTAATGATTTAGATAGATGTGAAAATGCCTTAATATATAAGCATCAACCAATAGAGAATACTCAATGTAAGAAGGAGTTTAATTATCTTCAGACTACATTGAATATAACTGGAAGATCGAAGTTTTTAAATAGTTCATTTACTCTTTCTTAACTTCACAAAAGCCAGCAATCCGCTGGCTCTCCCATTAATTTTTCTTATACAGATTAGTTTTTCTTAAATGTACTAAATATCTTGAATTCTGCAAATTTAATCTCGAAGGATATTCACTGCTTCTGGTTGATTTAATCGGTGGGTCAAATTTGGGTCATTTTATTGCTATTTAACCACGATTTAATGACTAAATATGCTAGTTTTCATTTTATTGAAAATTTGCTATAAGTATTGCAATTACAAGTGGTTACATAGTGATTTTATTTTATGGTAATGGCGGAAAAGGCGGGATTCGAACCCGCGATACGTTGCCGTATGCTCCGCTTCCAACGGAGTACTTTCAACCACTCAGCCACTTTTCCTGATTTTATATGCGGGAGATATTATACAATAAATGAATATAAGGAATTATTATTTAATATTACTACCAATTGATCTGCCAGTTAGGCACGGATAAGCGATCCGGGTTATCATTGGTATTATACTGAGTTTGATCTGAAGGATAAAGCACATAGTCAGGAACGTTACCAGCATTATCTACAGTGATTTTATTTACCGCACCGCCAGGTCCACGATCTTCTACTATTTGTCTCCGTTTATATTGGCTTTGCGATTCAGTATAGTTATCACTCTCAATTTTTGCTGATTTATTTGCTGGAACATTAGCTGTTGCTGGCGCGGCACCTTTATTCATATTTATATTTTGTGGAGGAAGTGGCGTTGACTCTTGTTGTTTTGCAAACATTGAACATCCTACTATTAGGCTTGCAATAACAGAACTAATGCTAAATGCGATAAGTTTATTTATTTTCATTGTTTTTCCCTTATGCTATTTCTTCATGCCAATATAAGCCATCTCTTGCCAGAAGGGCGGAAGAACTGGCCGGTCCCCAGCTTCCGGCTGTATATTGTTTTGGTGGAATTTTTAGCTCGCGCCAAGTATCCAAAATCGGCTCTACCCACTTCCAAGCAGCAATCTGTTCATCTCTCCGGACAAATAAAGTTAATTTACCTCGAATAACGTCAAGTAGTAATCGTTCATATCCATCAGTTCGCCGCGCTTGGAACATTTCATTAAAATTCAGATCCAGATATACTGGTTGAAGACGATTGGTATCGCCAGGCTGCTTGGCTAGGAAGTATAATTTAACTGTTTCATCTGGCTGCAAACGTATAATTAAGCGATTGGCAAAATTCCCACCAGCAGTTGGAAATATTTTTACCGGAATATCCTTAAACTGGATAACAATTTCGGCTACCTTTTCCTGCATCCGTTTACCAGTACGTAAATAAAAAGGGACTTCTGCCCAGCGCCAGTTTTGAATTTCTGCCTTTACAGCAACAAATGTTTCAGTAATACTATTGGGTGAAACCTTTTCTTCTTCAAGGTAACCTTTTACTGGTGAACCATTAATAGCCCCAGATTTATATTGTCCTTTAATAACATTTTTTACTACATCATCTTCAGTTAATGGTTTTAGTGAGCGTAATACTTTTAGCTTTTCATCACGAATTACATCTGCTTCCAATGATGATGGTGGCTCCATTGCGACGATACACAATAATTGTAATAAATGATTTTGTAGCATATCACGCAGCGCACCAGTTTGTTCATAAAAATCACCTCGTGAGCCAACGCCAAGATCTTCAGCAATCGTAATTTGCACACTACTAACCCACTGACGACGCCACAATGCCTCAAATAGTGTATTTCCGAAACGGATTGCCATTAAATTTTGTACCGATTCTTTTCCAAGATAGTGGTCAATCCGGTAAATCTGATCTTCCTTGAAATACTGCGCAACATAATCATTTATATCATTTGATGATTTAAGATCATGCCCAAGCGGTTTCTCCAGTACTATTCTTGAATTTGAATGATTCATGCCAACTTTGGCAATGTTGGAGCAAATTGGTTTAAATAATTCTGGTGATGTAGATAGATAGAATATATTGGTACGCGTTTTGTCCAGTACTTCAGGAAGCTTATTAAATGTTTCGCTATTATTCGCATCCATTTGCAAATATCGAATATGTTTACTAAACTCTCTCCAGCTTTCAGCAGAGATTGAATTTTTTGCTTCTGTAGCAAATTTATACGCCATGTCTGAATATTCTTGATCAGTCATAGCAGATCTACCAACACAGAAAAATCTGGCTTCTGAATTGATGTTTTCATCTACAAATGCATTGTATAAAGCAGGCAGGAGTTTACGTTTAACTAAATCTCCAGTACCACCAAAAAGCACCATATCAAAACAATTTTGCACATCAGCCATTACTTAAACTTTCATCATTTCTAAATTCTCCATTATTATAGTGCATATAGTCCAAACTTTGTACACTCTTTTGCTGCGCCGCAGCTACTCGAAAGATTAGGGTTTATGCTACACTATGGGACAAAAATCATTAAATTTGTTAAAGGAATTATATGGTTCAGCAAGTCAATGTATTTCCCCCTCTCAAAGGTGCCTTTATCGATTTGGATAAAGTTCCCGATCCTGTCTTTGCCGAAAAAATGGTTGGCGATGGTTTTGCTATTGATCCATTTGATAATGCGCTTTATGCTCCAATAGATGGGAAAATTAAATCCATTCATCGGGCTAAACATGCCATAACATTAGAATCTGAAGCTGGCTTTGATATTTTAATTCATATTGGCTTAGAGACGGTTTCTTTAGGTGGTACTGGATTTGACGTCATTGTTAATGAGGGTGATAAGGTAAAAGCTGGGGATTTACTGACAGTTTTTGACATGGACCACATTGCAGCTAATGTTGTAGCGCTAATAACTCCTGTATTAGTGACAGATATTGAAGAAAAGAAGCTTCAAATTGAAATTCTACCTCATGATGCAATTACTGATCTAAGTAAACCTATTTTGACCGTAAAATTAGGTAACCATAGTGTAGCGGACAATAACGTACAAAATACTAGCCCTCAGATAACTCTTGAATCCGATTTAATTACAATTATAAATTCACATGGTATTCATGCCAGACCAGCTGCATTACTTAATTCAATTGCTAGAAAATTTCCTGATAATGAAATTTTGATGATAAAAGGTGAGCAAAGTGGAAATGTAAAGAGTGTGGTATCGTTACTTAGCTTATCCGTTCAGTATAAAGATCAAATACAGTTTTTGGTTAAAGGGAATAATGGTGTCAAAATCATTGCCGAATTAACTGATGCAATTAAAAATCTGCACGACGATGAAAGTGAAAATCCAATTGCTGATCCTAACTCTGGCGAAGAAGATAGCAAGGTAGAAAATGGTAAATACCATGGTGTTGTTGCCTCAAGTGGGCTTGCGGTTGCTAGGCTTATTAAACAAACTGGTACACAGTTTGAATATGAAAGATTTGCAGCCGACGAAGCCGAGCAATTAGCTAAATTAGATAAAGCGATTCATGCTTTGGTGGCTGAGTTGGAAAATGAAATAAAAGATCTTACTGAATTTGATGTTGCTCATAAAAATATTCTTAACGCTCATTTAATGATTCTAACTGATCCAGAATTAATTACTCAGGCAAAAAACCTGATTACTAATGGACAATCTGCTGCTTACGGTTGGGACAAGGCAACGATTGAATCCTGTAAAGCGTTACTGGCAACAGGAAACCAGTTATTAATTGAACGGCAAAATGATTTAATCGATGTTCGTGATCGAGTCTTAACCATTTTATGTGGTAATGAGAGTAAAAAGGTTGCTGAATTTACTGAAGAAGTAATCCTTGTGGCTGAAGATTTTACACCATCGCAAGTAATTGCTATGAGTGATAAAGTTAAGGGGCTAGTTAGTGTTCGTGGTGGGGTTACCTCGCATGTTTCGATTCTCGCACGTACGCGCGGAATTCCCTTACTTGTAGGAGTAGCCAAGGATGTCTTACAAGAACATGAACAAAATGTAGTTTTGGATACAATTAACACTGCAATATTAAACGTTAATCCAACGCCTGAAGAGCTTAATCAAGCAAAAGGAGAAGTAAATCGTCGCATAGAAGCGCTTCAAATTGCTAGAGAAGCAGCACAAGTACCAGCGGTAACAACTGATGGTGTCCAGATAAATTGCCTCGCAAATATTGGTAATATTGATGAAGCACGAATTGCAGCAGCAAATGGTGCTGAAGGTGTTGGACTATTTAGAACCGAATTTATGTTTCTTGAAACTAAAGAAGCGCCAAGTGAAGAAATGCAATTTAATGAATATTCTGATATAAATCATGTTTTAGCTGGTAAAACACTGGTAATCCGTACTCTTGATGCGGGTGGAGATAAGAAAATCCCATATATAACTCAAATGAATGAAGAAAATCCAATGCTTGGAGTTCGTGGTGTTAGATTATGTTTAGCCAATCGAGAACTATTCAAGACTCAGTTAAGAGCAATCCTAAAAACCAAAGCAGAAAACATAAAGGTCATGATCCCAATGATTTCAAAGCTGACCGAATATCGGGCGGTGAAGCAAATTTTTGAGGAAATTAAGGCAGATCTTGGGGTAAATACCCAGATTCAATTAGGAATAATGGTTGAAGTGCCTTCAGTTGCTTTCATTAGTGAGGCTTTTGCCAAGGAAGTTGATTTTATGTCAATTGGAACCAATGATTTGACTCAATATGTGATGGCGGTAGATCGCGAACATACTGAGCTAGCAAAAGAAGTTGATCATCTACACCCGGCAGTTCTTGCGGCTATCGCGGCAACTAGTATTGGTGCAGCCAAACATGACACCAACTTATCGGTGTGTGGATTGATGGCTTCAGAAAAACTAGCAATTCCGGTATTAATTGGTCTGGGAATAAAAAATCTTTCGATGACAGTTAGTACTATACCTGAAAATAAAGCTTTTATTCGTAATCTTAATTACGCAAAATGCAAGGAAGTTGCGGAGTATTGCCTAAGCTTGCCAACCGCAATTGAAGTCCGCGAATATCTAAAAAGCCAGTTTAACTAGTTCCAACCAGAAGGGTTAATGATGAAATTTAAATTTAGTTCAATTCAGGCTCTTGGACGTGCATTAATGCTGCCAATAGCGATGCTTCCGGTTGCCGGGTTACTTTTACGTTTTGGGCAGCCAGATTTACTTAATATTCAGGCAATTGCTGATGCAGGTAATGCAATTTTTGCTAATTTACCGCTACTATTTGCAATTGGTGTCGCGGTCGGATTTGCCAAAGATAATCATGGTGCATCAGGACTTGCTGGTGCGGTAGGATATTTAATTTTGGTAGCCATGCTAAAAGTAATCAATAAAGATATTGATACCGGTGTATTGGGTGGGATTTTGATTGGTTCACTTGCTGGTGCAATGTATAATAAATTCAAGGATTTTAAAACACCTGAATTTCTTGCCTTTTTTGGTGGAAAACGCTTTGTGCCAATTATCACTGGTGTCCTCGCGGTTGTACTAGGAATTGTACTTGGCTATATTTGGCCACCAATCCAGAACGGCTTACACACTTTCAGTTTATGGATGTCCGAATCTGGAAGTTTGGGGTTATTCCTTTTTGGTACGCTAAACCGGATTTTCCTAGTAACTGGCTTACATCATGTTTTAAATAGTCTATTTTGGTTCCAGCTTGGAGATTTTACTAATTCACAAGGACAGGTTGTTCATGGTGATATTGCCAGATTTATGGCTGGAGACCCTACTGCGGGCTACTTTATGGCTGGTTTTTTCCCGATAATGATGTTTGGGCTGCCAGCTATTTGTCTTGCTATGTATACAACTGCATTTAAAGAAAATAAAAAAGCTGTTGCTGGTTTATTATTATCAATGGCATTAACTTCATTCTTAACTGGTGTTACTGAGCCAATTGAATATTCATTTGTATTCTTGGCTCCAGTTCTATACGTAATTCATGCATTATTAACCGGAATATCAATGGCTCTGATGTATGTCCTGCATGTGAGACTTGGTTTTTCATTTTCGGCAGGTGCAATTGATTATGTTTTATTTTATAAACTAGCTGCTAACCCACTATATGCTTTGGCTATTGGTGTTGTGATGTTTGTCGTTTATTATACTTTGGCGGTATTTTTTATTAAGAAGTTCAATCTTGCAACCATTGGACGTGAGGTTGAAGAGGAGGGTATGGATGTTGCTAGATTGCCTACAAGCGATGAAAGTATTGAAGTTCAATTTGTTAATGCTTTAGGTGGTGCTGGAAATCTTGTCGTTGTAGATGCCTGTACTACACGGTTAAGATTAAAGGTGCAAGATTCATCAATAATTAATAAACCTGCATTAAAGATTTTAGGTGCAAAAGGATTTGTTACGCCAGGTCCGGATTCAGCTCAAGTTATTTTAGGACCACAGGCCGAAATCGTTGCGAGTAAAATCCGCGAAGTATTGCCATTATTACCTAAGACTATTATAGCTCAGAAAGCAGATTCGCCCATAGCACCGAGTTTAGAATCTGAACGATCAACTACAGTAACTGAAACACAAAACCAGAACTCGATTGATTGTAAGGAAATTATTGCTGCACTTGGTGGTAAAGATAATGTAAAATCATCTGCGCTACAAGCAATTACCAGAATCCGTCTTGAATTTAAGGATGAAAATTTGGTAAATGAAGCTCGGTTAAATGAACTTGGTGTTATTCAGGTCATTTATATTAACAAAAATATTAAACAATTATATATGGCAAATGATGCTAAATTTGTAGCTGAAGGCATTGCTAAATTAATTAGTTAACAATATAAATTATATGATAAATATTCTGATCATATCACATGCAGAAATAGCCAATAGTTTTGCTTACTGCATTGAGCATATTATAAACAAGCGGGTTGAAAACCTAGTGGTTTTGCCAGTAAAAAAAGCTGAATCTACCGAAAGTATTCTTGCCCGCGCTCAGGAAATAGTAAAAATGCAGTTATCAAATGCAGAAGGAGTTCTGATTCTCACAGATGTGTTTGGTGCTACTCCTAGTAATATTGCCAGCAAACTTATCAAGTCTGGCAAAGTTGAGTTAATCACCGGATTAAACCTGCCAATGTTGATCCGGGCAATATCATATTCCAAAGGAACTCTTGCTGATTGTGTCAGTAAATCAATTGATGGTGGAGTGAATGGGATAGTTCATATTTCGGAAAGCAGATAAATGATAACTAAAGAAATTGAAGTAGTAAATAAACTTGGATTGCATGCTCGTGCATCCTCGAAGCTGGTGCAGCTGGCAAATACCTTCAAATCCGAGATCTTTATCGAACGAAATGGAAGAAAAGCAAATGCCAAGAGCATTATGTCGCTAATGATGTTAGCAGCATCTAAAGGCAGTCAGATCAGTGTTATCTGTAGTGGTGAAGATGAAGAATCTGCTCTTGAAGAGATTTGTAAACTTTTTAGTGATCGTTTTGGTGAGAATGAGTAGAGGTTAGTTAATGAGTATTGCTCTACACGGGATTGGGTTAGGTGGAGGTATTGCAATTGGTCAGGCGTACATTCTTGATAAAAGTATTGATGATGCCATCCAGCATACCTTGGAAGAATCTGAAATAAATGCAGAAATTAGCCGTTTTGAAGAAGCATTACGTAATACTCGTAAGGAACTGGAGCAGATTCGCGGCACAATTCCAATTGGTGCACCAGCTGAATTGGGTGCATTCCTGTCTTTAAATATTATGATGTTGGGTGATTCTCAGATAGCCCAAGCCCCAATCGAAATTCTCAAGCGTGAGTCCTGTAATGCTGAATGGGCAATTAAATTACAGGCAGAGTTCCTTTCCAGTCAGTTCGACGAGATGGAAGATGCTTACCTAAAAGAACGCAAAAATGATGTAATTCAGGTTCTGGAACGGATTTTTAAAAATCTTGAGGGTAATAAATTTGACTGGCAAAATCAGGGGCGTGAGGAACATGGGATTCTTGTTACCCGTGATCTTTCTCCTGCTGATCTGGTGCAGTTTAAGGAGTCAAATTTTGCCGGGTTTGTCAATGATCTAGGAAGTCTAACTTCTCACACAGCAATCATTGGGCGCAATCTGGATATTCCTTCTGTAGTTGGGGTTGCAGAAGCACGTCAGCTAGTTCGTGATGATGAAATTATTATTGTTGACGGTATCCAAGGTGTTGTAATCATCAATCCAGATAATCTGGTTCTTAATGAGTATCGCAAGCGTAAAAAAGAATGGCAGGAATCTCGTCAGAAGCTAAAAGCAATCAGAAAAGAAGAGACGCTAACCAAAGATGGTACTAAAGTTGAGATTTTGGCAAATATTGAGATTGATAGTGATGTTGAAGAAGTAAAATATAATAATGCCGCAGGAATTGGGTTATTCCGTAGTGAGTTTCTATTTTTACAACGAGAAAATAATCTAGCTAGCGAAGATGAGCAATTTGAAGCGTACAGCCGAGTTGTTCGTGAAATGAAGAAAAAGCCTGTAACTATCCGTACAGCTGATCTCGGCGCAGATAAAAATCCAGTCTGGAATTCAACACATGGTGAATCTGAAAATCCTGCTTTAGGGCTAACGGGTATCCGGCTACTTCTCGCCGAACAGGGTTTTTTTCGAACCCAGTTAAGAGCAATTTTACGTGCTTCATTTTATGGTAAAATACAGGTTTTATTTCCAATGATTTCATCAGCTTGGGAGCTTAAACAGGCAATTACCCAGCTTGAGCATGCAAAGAATGAATTACGGGAAGAAGGAATTCCGTTTGACGAGGGAATTGCAGTTGGAGCAATGATAGAGATTCCTTCTGCTGCGATTGCTATCAAAAGCATCCTCAATTTAGTTGATTTTGTTTCAATTGGAACCAATGATTTAATCCAGTATTTACTGGCGATTGACCGGAATGATGAATCAGTAGGCTATTTATATGATCCATTACACCCTGCGGTGATTAGCACAATTGGACACGTGATTTCGAATACCAATAAAGCAGGTAAAATGATTTCAATTTGCGGTGAAATGGCTGGTAACCCAAAGCTTACTAGACTCTTGCTAGGAATGGGATTACGCAAATTTTCAATGTATTCGGCAAACATACTTAGTATTAAAAAAATTATTCTAAATACTGATATTAATGAGATAACACCGATTGTAAATAAAATCCTTCGATCTGAAAATCGTGAAAAGATTTATGAATTAATTGATAAACTAAACGAAGACGTTGACACATTTTAAAGACTTAAAAGAATATGAAATTAAAAACTATTAGTAAATTTGTACTAGGAGCAGTATGCGGTTCGCTTTTAACTATAAGTATTTATGCTACTGCAGATGATAATAGTGATACCTATCCAATGTCTAGTGGTAGGGCTGGCTCAATTCCTGTTGATGAAGTAAATAATTTTGCTCGGGTATATGCAATTGCCAAAAATTACTATGTGGAAAGTGTTACTGATACTAAACTGATGAAGGGTGCTATCAATGGCATGTTGAGTAATCTTGACCCACACTCTGATTACTTGGATGCTGAAGATTTCAAGCAGTTATCTGAGATGACTGCTGGTTCATTTGCCGGTCTTGGTATTGAAGTTAGCCGCGATAAAGGTGATGGTGTTAAAGTTGTAGCACCGATTTATGGTACTCCAGCTTATATAGCTGGAATAAAAAGTGGTGATTTGATCGTTAAGATTGATGACACACCAGTTTCTGGATTATCACTGGATGATGCGATTAAACGTATGCGAGGTAAGGCTGGAACTAAAGTTAGATTAAGTGTTGTTCGCGCAAGTGAATTGAAGCCACTTAGTTTTACAATTACCCGAGCTAATATTCAGATTAAGAGCGTTAAGTCAGCAATGTTAGCTCCTGACTATGGCTATGTAAGAATTACTAATTTTCAGGCAGATACTACCAATGAGTTAGCTAATACTCTGAATAAACTATATAAAGCAGATCCAAATCTCAAGGGAATCGTTTTGGATTTAAGGGATGACCCAGGAGGACTATTACAATCAGCAGTTGGAGTATCGGGAGTGTTTTTACCTAAAGATAGTCTTGTTGTTTATACTGATGGGCGCTTACCTAGTTCAAGGCAAAAATTCTATGCGAAACCGGGTGATTATGATATAGATGGCACTCAGGAAGCAAAATTAAATTCCATTTCACCAGTATTTAAAACATTACCGATGGTGGTATTGGTAAATCAGGGTACGGCATCTGCTTCTGAAATTGTATCTGGAGCATTACAAGATTACAAGCGTGCCAAAATTCTCGGCACCAAAACCTTTGGTAAAGGTTCAGTACAAACAGTAATTCCATTATCAAGCGATACTGCTGTTAAGCTTACTACCGCGTTATATTATACTCCGAAAGGGCGTTCAATTCAGGCTGAAGGCATTAAGCCAGATATTATTATTCAAAGCGAATATGACGATCTTTTCAAAAGCTGGGATATGTCCGAGGCTAGCTTGGATAAGCATATTGATAATCCTCTTGATAATGGTAAGGCAAAATCAGCCAAGATGGATTCTTCAGTACCAGTAATCCGCCCGACAAAACAGATTGCTACTCAAGCTGAGCTTAAAGCTAAAATGAATGCGAAATTGAAGCAGCAACCTAAAGTTGTTGATCAAAGTCAGGCTCAGGTGAATTTAAACGATGACTTCCAGTTGATGTGGGCACTGAATATCCTTGAAGGTAAGCCACTTCCAGCGTCTGCAACAGCACAAGCTTCCAGTAAAAAAACAAAATAATGTTAAGGGAACCTGCTGCCGTATTATTGGGGATAATAGATTCAAATATTATTCTTACTAAGCGTGCAGCAAGCCTTAAATCTTTTACTGGACATGTTTGTCTGCCCGGTGGGCAATCAGAATTAGCAGATAATCGTGATATGGTTCTCACTGCGATGCGTGAATTCAATGAAGAAGTTGACTTTAGCGGTGAGATAGAGCCTAAGCTTTGCATGTTGCCGGAATGTAGCATTGTTTCAAGTCAGGTGGTCTATCCGGTAGTGGCTAATTTGTCCGGTAAGGTAGCTGGTTTTAATCCCGATGAAGTAGAAAAGCTGATTCTGTTACCAGTTAGTGATCTTCAACCGGAAAAATTTAACATTAACCCCGAATATCCGAATATCAAACATAATAAGCTGATAACTTTCCAAGAAGATGTCATCTGGGGGTTAACGGCTCATATACTCTACAAATTTTCACTATATTATCGTTATTTAATTTAAAAGGTTAGTATGCAACATCAAAATATTATTGCGCCCAGTATCTTATCTGCAAATTTTGCCAAACTTGGCGAGGAAATTACTAATGTAATTAACGCTGGAGCCGACTGGATACATTTTGATGTTATGGATAATCATTACGTACCCAATCTGACTATTGGACCAATGGTGTGTAAAGCTATCAAGCCATATTGTAAAAATACTCCGATAGATGTACATCTGATGGTAAGCCCAGTTGACTCAATGATTGAGGAGTTTGCCAAGGCTGGGGCTGATATTATTACTTTTCATCCTGAAGCAACTCAGCATGTTGACCGTAGTTTAAGTTTGATAAAGAGCTTTGGACTCAAGGCGGGATTGGTGCTGAATCCGGCAACACCATTGAGTTATCTTGATTATGTTATTGATAAACTTGATGTGGTTTTATTAATGTCGGTAAATCCTGGGTTTGGTGGGCAAGCTTTTATTCCGTCAATTTTGAAGAAAATTAAAGATACACGAGAGTATCTTGATAAAAGCGGGCAGGATATAATTCTTGAAGTTGATGGTGGAGTTAAAGTTGATAATATAGCAGAAATTGGTTCAGCCGGAGCAAATGCTTTTGTCGCAGGCAGTGCAATATTTAATAGCTCTGATTATGCTAAAGTTATTACCGAAATGAAAAGCCAGCTAAGAAAATAAAAAATGCAAATTAATTATAATCTTACGGTTCAGCATTTTCTTATTGGAATTTTCGCTGTTGCCAATAATTTTCCTGCCATTGGACCTTTTTTACAAATTTGTCGAGGATTATCCCCGCGTCAGCAACTTAGATTATGCAAAGTTGCTACGTTCACTTCATTTATTGTGATGATGATGGCATTAATTATCGGACAGGGGATTCTGGAATTCTTTGGTATTTCTATTGAAGCGTTTCGTATCGCTGGTGGAGTTTTATTAGGTGTTTCAGGAATGAATATGCTTAATTCCCCACCTTTAGATACTAATGATAAGATAAATCATCATCCTGATTCATATTCAAAAATAATCCCTCAGGTAATCATACCTGTTGCAATTCCGCTGACTACCGGTGCTGGCACCATCTCGACAATTATTATTTTTGCAGATGAAATTGGTCGTGATTGGTATGCGCTAGCCATGCTGATCTTGGCTATACTGGTCTCAACCGTAATGATTTATGTAATTTTCAGATATTCAACACGGTTACTTGATTTACTTGGTAAGCTTGGGATGAATGTCCTGATTAAAGTTGTTGGATTATTTACTCTGGCGTTGGGCGTGCAGTTTATCCTTCAGGGAGTTGCATCAGCATTTCCAGCTTTGGGCATGAAATAGACTAAAGTTTTATATTAGTTAGTATATTATTTTTACTAAAATTATAGCTATTAATGGTAAATTATTGAGTTTATATTTCAAAATTGTTTTGTTCTTTTGGAGAAGTTTATGAATATCGCAGGCAGATTACAGGCATTACGCAAACATATGAGTGAACATAAACTCGATATATATCTGATTCCATCAATCGATGCCCATAATAGTGAATATGTCCCAGAATGCTGGCAACGTCGCCCATGGATTAGTGGTTTTGATGGTTCTGCTGGCGAGGTTAT
Source organism: Burkholderiales bacterium (assembly GCA_039807465.1). GTDB lineage: Bacteria > Pseudomonadota > Gammaproteobacteria > Burkholderiales > UBA11063 > Aquella. The sequence continues at coordinate 15,269 of JBDHRI010000008.1, forward strand.
GGTAACGATGGAGCATGCATATCTTTGGACCGATGGGCGTTATTTTCTACAGGCAAACCAACAATTGGACGCAAGTCATTATAGCCTGATGAAGCAGTCTGGTTTTACCCCTGAAACTGAGCAATGGCTTGCGGATAATGGCAAGGGTAAACGCTTTGGAATTGACCCAAGGCTTGTGGGTATTGAACGAGCGAATAAATTTGAAAAAATCATGTCTTCAATCGCAGGGGAAATGGTAGTTCTTGAAGAAAATCTGGTAGATAAAGCCAAGCTTGATCTAGGAGAGCATGCTAGTTTGCCTTCAGCTCCTGCATTTCATCTTGCCGAAACATATACCGGGGTTTCTTTGCCCCAACGCCTACAATGGCTAAGAAATGAATTAAGTCAAGCTGATGCTGATCATATTGCCTTAAATGTACTGGATGAAATTGCGTGGCTTTTTAATATTCGTGGTGCTGATATTGACTACAATCCTCTTGTTATCAGTTATGCTCTAGTTGGCAAAAATGAAGCTATTCTTTTTGTTGACAAAGAGAAAATTGGTCATGATTTATTATCAACTCTTACAGGGGCTGGTGTTAAATTAGTAGAATATAATGATTTTGGTAAAACATTATCTATGCTTAAAGGAACAGTCTGGCTGGATGAGAAAACGGCTACTTACTGGATGCTAAAAGAAGCTTCAACTAATGCTAAGGTTAAGCTTTCCCGTTCACCAATAGTTGCTGCTAAAGCATGTAAAAATGAAACAGAGAAAGAAGGGGCGCGAAAAGCCCATATTAAAGATGCAGCGGCGGTTATTAATTTTTTTGTATGGCTTGAGAAAAACTGGAAGAATGGTGTAGATGAAATTAGTGCAGCAGACATGCTTGCTGATTTTCGCTCAAAACAGCCAGATTTAAAAGGCTCAAGTTTCTCAACAATCAGCGGTTTTGCTAGTAATGGAGCAATTATTCATTACCGTGCTACGCCTGAGACCAGTAAAGTAATTAATGATTCAACTCTATATCTGATTGATTCTGGAGGACAATACCTAGAGGGTACTACAGATATAACACGAACATTACATCTGGGGACACCAACCGTACAACAAAAAAAACATTACACGCTAGTATTAAAAGGACATTTGGCTTTAGCTCGTGCAATATTCCCATACGGTACATGTGGTGAACATTTGGATGTTTTAGCAAGGCAGGCACTTTGGAATGAGTATCTAAATTATCGCCATGGAACTGGTCATGGGGTAGGCAGTTTTCTTTGTGTTCATGAGGGACCACAGAAAATATCCCAAGCATTATCAGGTGTGCCGTTAATTCCTGGAATGATAGTTAGTAATGAACCTGGCTTATATCTTGATGGTGAATACGGTATTCGGATTGAAAATCTATGTCTAGTTCATGAGTTGTCTGCTGCTAAGGGTTCAGAATATGGACCATTTTATGGGTTTGAAGATTTGACTCTAGTACCTTATTGTAAAAAATTAATTGATATTAGTTTACTTGATGAGGTAGAAAAGAAACAAATTAATCAGTATTATCAACAAATTAGAGAAAAAGTTCGTCCTCTTCTTCATGCCGAACAACAGTCATGGCTTGATAATGAACTAAAGTTAATTGATTAAATAGTTTTATTAGCGTAGTTAATTAATAAATTGGTTAACCCGGTATATTTCAAAGCATTGCTATTAATGAAATTTTATAGCAAATACAGGGTTAATCGGTTATAATCACAAGCTAAATAGTTGTTTATATAAAAAAAGGTAGATGGATGCAAAACTATTTGTCTATTGATGAAGCTGCAAGTATGTCAGGCTTATCAGAAGAAGCATTTGTTCAGCAATATATAAATTCTGGGGTTATCAGTATTAAGGTAGAAGATGGCATAAAATCCATTGAATTATCTGAGTTTTTGAGAGTTTTTCCCAATGCTAAAGCCAAGACCATAAATTCTGGTAATAGCGAAACTGAACTTGCATTAAAACAGCAGAAAATTGAAAATCTTGAATATCAAGTGGTTCAATTACAGCGGCAGCTTGAGAAACAATCCGAAGATTATAGTTGGTTACGGAATAAATTTGATAGTACAACCCTTTTATTAGAACAAAAACTGGATACTTCGGAACTGGATAAGCATAAGCAAGAAATAAAGAAATTAAGTGAAGAATCGATTCAATGGGAAAAGAAATATAATACCTTGCTTGCTGCAAATGAGTTAAAAACTTTATTGAAAGAAAATAGAGAGCTTAAAGAGAAGCTGGAGTCATTAAATAAAGCTACTCCTACAAAAATAACTAGTGCTCCACGTAGTGAGCCAGTAGTACAGCCAGCAACAATTAACTCAAGCGCTACAACTTCAGTTAATAATTCACTACAATCATCTTCGACACAAATTAAATCATCTAATCCAGTTACACCAACAAGCAATTCTGAAAATCAGTATCGCCACCAGACATCAACATTAGAGCGTCAGTCAGAACCAATTAAACCCAAGAGGCGAAAAATTTTTGGAATATTCTAACATGTTTTATAAGGGGAATTTTATGAAGAAATTTATTATCTCTAGTGGAGTCATCATGCTAATGGTAGGTTGTTCTTCAATTGAGGTGACTCCAAATGGAAGTAAGGTTATAGTTTCACCAAATCCAGCTCCGACTGGTTGCAAATATGTTGGTCAGGTGGTTGGTAATCAGGGTAATTTCTTTACTGGGGACTGGACATCCAATAAAAACCTTGAAGAAGGTGCAATGAATGATCTGAAAAATAAGGCTGGCGAAATTGGTGCAAACTATGTTCAGCTACTTACCAATAAAGCAGGACAAACAGGTAGTTGGAATAGCTATGGTGGTAGTATGAACCAGACTAATGTAACAAATTTGGGTAATGCTTATAAATGCCCAGAATCTGCAATTGGCGGATAGTTGTAGCCTTTTACTAGCGTAGAATGTTAAGTAAATAAATTCCTGCCATATATAAGATCTTGGTAAAATCACGAGTTAGATAATTTTATTTTGGTAGGTGTATGCTTAAAAAGTTATTGGTTGGTGTAATTTTTTCTTTTGCTGCTTCTGTCTCCAATGCTGATGGTGAACCTGAGGGTGCTTATGTATCTGCCAATGTTGGTTATGCCAATGTTCAAAACTGGTGGACTGGATCATTAGCACTTACTATAAATGGCGGCTATCAATTTAACCGTTTTTTTGCAACTGAAGTTGGAGCAACATGGATTAATGGTGTTGCAGCACAGTATCCCGCAAATAGCTATCAAAGTGGCACCTATGGGCAGAATCAGTCTTTTTTTGATGTAGCAGCTAAGGGATCGTTACCATTTAGTGATATTTTTAATGTCTATATAAAAGGTGGTCTCGGGGTTGGTTTATCACAAACAGATGCTGTTTCTTCGTGGCAATTTACGGCACCAAATGTTGGCATCAATACTGGTCTTTATCTGGCTTTGGGAGGGGAATTAAAGCTTACCAATCAGTTACAGTTAGTCGTAGAGGATTATGGAATGATGCCATTTGTTGGTGACTCATGGGGGAACGTTAATGTATTAGGTGCTGGACTAAAGTATAATTTCTAAAATTTTGCTAAAGACTGTTTTAATAAGTATTAGGATCTTCTTTTTATTGAACGATTTATACTTAGATTAGTCAGAATTACGCCTACAATAATTACCGCCCCACAAATAACAGTAGCCATTGACAACTTCTCTCTGAAAAAAATCACACTCATAAGTAAAGTAGTAAATGGAATTGCATTTAATGCAACTACTACTTTTGGTACACCAAGTGTACCAATCGCTTCCGAATACCAGAAATATGCAGCAACTGAACCGATGACTGAGGTGTATGCCATAATTAGCCAGAAATTAAACGGTTGATTAATTACTTCGCTTATGTTACCAAATAAAAGCATACTAAAGAAAAGTACTATGCAGCCAAAGACTGCGGCATAAGTTGTGATTGTTAATGAGTCAATTTTTCTCTGCGTAGCTTTACGATTCAGAAGGCTAAAAATAGCGGCAAAGAAACAAAGAAAAAGGGCATAAATCTCGCCGATTGAAAGGTGAGTAAATATTTCAGGACAAAAGAACTTTCCGCAGCTTGGATTAGCATAATTTATTACCCCAATTGTTCCCGATAAAGCAATTAGCATCGAAAGATAACCAGTAACAGGGATCTTCTGGCGAAATACGAGCGAAGCCAGAAGCGCGGTCAAGCATGGACTAAATGAAAAAATTAGTACAACCATATTGGCTGTCAGATATTTCTCCGCACCAAAAAAAGCTAGATTATATAATCCAATTCCAATAACACCAATCGAGATTAGCAGAAACCAGTTATCCTTAAATAGATCAGCATCAAAAATCATGCCGCGTTTTATTTTTAGAATAGTGATCAGAATAATTGATGCAATCAGGTAGCGAATAAAAGCGGTACTATACATATCAAGGTGGCGTACTAGGTAGTTTGCTGCGTGATATACCCCAGCCCAAGATAATATTGCTAGAGTCAGCTTTAGGTACGCGCTATCTATTTTCATCCTGATTTACTGAAACATTAATAGTTGATAAATCTGTCTTCATCAAATAGCGTGATAAAAGAACACCAAGAATGCCTACTAAGATAATAAATAAGCCTAGGCATGATTTTGGGTCGCCATGATGCGACATTAATGAAATAAACCCGCTACCAAGTGAGCCACCAATCATTTGGACAAAGGCATATACTGCACCAGCAGTCCCAGCACTTTTATCAAAGATGCTTAATCCACCAGCGCTGGCATTTGGGTAGATGAATCCACAGCCAGTTACCATGATGATCATTGGAATAATTACAGCATAAATATTTACGATACTAAATATTCCACAAAGTAGAAAGAATATTCCTCCAGTAGCTAGAAAGATAGCTCCGGTTCGAAGCATCTTATCAATTCCATAATGATAAATCAATTTGGTATTTATATAGCTTGAGATAATTAGAGTAAAAGAAATTAATAGATTGGTATAACCAAATTTTTCAGGAGATAAGCCAACTTCCACCTGTAATAAATATGGTGAAAGTGTAATATAAGCAAACATTGAACACATTGCAAAAGTGCTAATCAGATTATAACTAAGAAAGCGTTTGCTGGTTAGGACTTCTTTATAGTCAAGAAAAAGATACTTGAATGGACGTTCAAGTTTATTTAGATTGGTTTCAGGTAATACCTTTATGGTATAAATCAAAAAAATGATAATATAGGCAAGAAGAAAAACAAAGCTGAATTTCCAATTGGAATATTGTTCAATATAACCGCCAATTACAGGAGCCATTGCCGATGCAATTGGGATAACAATTCCTAAAACTGCACCAAATTTTGCCATCTCTTCCTTATCAGAACAAATATCTTTAGTCACAGCACGCATGGTTGAACCAACTCCAACCAATGCAATTCCCTGTAAAAATCTGGCAATATAAAGTAAATTAAGTGTATTTGCAAAAAGAGCCAGAAGACAGCCAAGAGCTGCAAAAACTAGACTCCATAAAATAACTGGCCGGCGACCGATTCTATCAGAAATAGGTCCAAAAAAAATTGCCCCAAGACTAAATCCAACCGTATAATAGAAGATAGTATATTGAATCATACTAAGATTAGTTGAGAAATAGTGTGCCATTGACGGCATGGAGGGTAAGTATATATCGGTGGACATCTGTGGTAATGCCCAAACTAAAACAATTACCAGTTTAAAGCCAAAAGAAATTTTTTGTTGCATAGCTATTTGTATTTATATGAAGATTAAGAGAAGAAGGGGGTATTTTACCATATTGGGATTGTTTAAAAACCAGTATCCTGTAAAATCTGACGTAGGAATACTCAGTTTGAATACCAGTTATGCAATTTTGCATTATAGTCTATTCAAGACTGTTTGATATAATACAGTGATAAACTTTACTTATTTGGAATTTCGTATGCATGCTTTTTTTGAGAATCATATATTAATCCTGTACGTTTTTCTTATTCTAATGGGGTTTCTTGCCGGGTTTATTGATGCAGTTGCTGGTGGTGGCGGGCTGATAAGTGTTCCAGCATTAACTTTTACCGGGATGCCAATAGCTTTGGTCTTGGGAACCAATAAACTTCAAAGTAGTATCGGAACTGGAATGGCAGTTTATAAATATTACCGCGATGGTCTGATTAATTTTAAAACCGTATATCGCGGGTTATTGATGGGGTTTGTTGGTGCTTGTACGGGTGCTATTCTCGCTAATGTTATTTCCAATCAATTTATGCGCTATATTGTTCCTTTTCTGATGCTTGCTGTATTTGTTTTTAATTTGATAAATAAATCACTTGGTGTTACTGAAGGTAAAAAAAGAATGGGAGAACTAGCTTTCTTTTCAATTTTCGGTTTTATCTTCGGTCTTTATGATGCTTTTTTCGGTCCTGGCGTTGGTAATTTCTGGATTATTGCGATAGTTTTCTTTCTTGGTTATACTTTTCTAAATGCTTCGGGTTATGCCAAAGTATTAAATCTTAAGAGTAATTTATTTTCACTGGTAATATTCATCTGGTTTGGTAAGGTTAATTATACACTAGGTTTCATTATGGCTTGTGGTCAGTTTCTTGGTGGATATATTGGTGCAAAAATGGTTATTTTAAAGGGTTCAAAACTTGTACGCCCATTTTTTATGGCTGTAGTGTCAATAAATATTATTGTATTATTTTATCAGATGGTTTTCACTAATGGAGTTGCAGCTGGCTAATGACTATATTTAGTTAGGTTTATAACGTATTCAATAGCATTTATTCCTAATGTGATATAAAGCTAAACGAACCATTTTTACTGGTGTCATGGATTTTTTCTGCATTAAGATTAAGGTTGTCAGTAATACGCGAAATTTTGTTTTTATAGCTACTAGGGTAGCTAATTATTAGTGTGTCGATTTGTGAGTTGTAAATCCACTCTGGGTTTTTCCAAGGATAAGTTGTTAGAGTTACGGTTTTCCAATTTCTATTATTTTCTACCGGATTGATGCCATTGCCAAAGTAATAATAATTTCCTTGAGGATCTTTGATTATTAGCGCAAAATGATTTTCTAGACTTGTAAAGCCAATTGCTAGACCATCTATTATGGAGTCTTTTTCAGGTACGCCTTTATCTAAGGTAATTTGATTATTAATCAGTGTATCAATTATGCTACTTTCAATTGTCGGCTTAGTTGTTATGAAGTAATTTATATGGTTGATATATTCCGCCTGTAAATATGGCAGCAAGCTATTATTTATCGCTTTACGCTGACTCTCTTTATCTTCATTGTAGGGAATATCAATGAGAATATTGCTAGTATTGGTTTGAATAAGGCTAATACTAGCCTGACTATTCGAGAAATCTACATATTTTATGCGTCCTAGCTCGATTTTATCGGTAGCAGTCATAAATAGACTACAAAATAGCACTAATCCAAGAATATTTTTATATGGCAATGATTTTGGCATAAATAGTAAGATAATTCCCAAGTAACAAAGAAGAATCGTAGGGAGATTTGGACTTATCTGTAAATATGGTGGGATTTTACCTAAGTATTCGATAGGAATCATTATCCACATAAGAGCTTTGGCTAGTATAGTTATCCCCGGTGTTATATGAAATAATGTAGTAACTAGTAGCAGCGGAGTTAAAATCGTACCAATCAGGGGAATTGCCCATAAATTAGCAATAATTGAAATCAAAGAGTAAGTTTTAAACAGATATAAGCTAATTGGGAAGCTAACTAAGGTGATCGCAAGCTGTAGCGTAAGCCAGAATTTGATCTTATTCATTGATTTTTGATAAGCCGTAGAAAGCATAAAAATAGTAGTAACCATACCAAAAGATAACCAGAAACTACTACTTAATCCAGCAAATGGATCAATTAAAAGGACCAACGTTGCCGCAATAGTCAGTTTATGCAGTAATGGAATATGTCTTCGCGAACTTAATAAGATTGCACTAATCAATAATAGATAGAATGTTCTTTGGGTAGGAATGCTAAATCCAGCAAAGATCGAATAACAAAAAGCCACAGCTAATCCAGACCAAATCGTAATAATTTGCAGGGGAATGTTTAGTTGCAGCGGTAAGCGACGTAAAACATAGTTAACTAAGAATATAACTATTGTAGCAACAAGTGTTATGTGTAATCCTGAAATACTAACCAAATGAGTTATTCCGGTATTACGAAATAACTGCCATTGTGTAGTAGGAATCAAATTTTGATAGCCACTAATCAATGCAATCATAAGCCCGCTATATTTGCTATCTGGGGCTGCATTTGTTAAATAGTTGATAGTGCTATAACGTATTTTTGTTAACTGAGACCACGGTGAGTAGTCAGCCCCCTGATTGACAAGTATTTCTTGTAAATAGCCAAATCCACTAATGTGGTTATTTATGAGATATTGGCGGTAATTGTTTGCATGAATATTGGAGGTAATATCAAGTGGTTTTAAACTTGCTTTAATCAGATAGTTATTGCCAGTCAGAAGGTTTGATGACTCGGGGAAATATAAAATTATCTTATTGCTGTTAAACGTACCTTCAGTGATTTTAAATTCTGCATGAAGTCCTTTGGCATCATTAACTGGTATAGACGCTAGGTATCCGCTTATTAATAGCGAAGGAATTGGTTCTTTGATAAGATCATCTTGTGTGTGAATTAGCCTAAGTGAACTGTAACTGTAGCCAGCAAGAATTAGTAATATGTATTTTAATACAAATTGATTATGCGAAATTATCCTATTTTTGGCGATGAAGATATAAGTAGCAATAGCCAAGGATAAGACGAGAAATGCGATTGATTCCGATGGTATTAACGGATAAAGGAGGGCACTTAAAATGCCCGTTGCCAGCGTTAAATAGCTAAACATTACCTTGCTGTTTTTTCTGGTAGCCGTATAATAGCATTAAACCAGAAAGCGTTTTACTATCAGGGATTTGACCTGAAATTGCCATTTCATATATTTCTTCAAGTGGCTGTTTTACAACTTCAAGGAACTCACCTACATCAAGTTTTTGTCCGCTATAAGTTAATCCCTTAGCCAGATAATAAATAATTCGTTCATTTGAGTAGCCAATACATGGCAAGCATTCGCCCAGTTTTATCCATTCTTTGGCTTCATAACCAGTCTCTTCAAGAAGCTCACGTTTACCACAAGTTAATTCATCTTCATCAGGATCAAGTTTACCTGCGGGTATTTCATAGATAACCTGTCTTACACAATAGCGGTATTGGCGTTCCATAATCAGATTTTCATCATCATCCATCGCTAAAACAGCAACAGCACCAGGGTGTTGAATGTATTCTCTAATTGAATGGCTTCCGTCTGGCAATTGCACAACATCGTGCATTACCTGCATGAATGAGCCTTGAAATGACTGTTTTGAACTAATAGTTGTTTCGATTAAGTGCTGATCTTGATGCGACATTACGACCTCTTTAGGATAGATGAGAAAACTAATCTATAAGCCGGATTCTGTATCGGTTAAACCTAGGCAATCATTCATCTGGGCTTACTGTTACCAGTAGGCTCTAGCAACCTACCCGCGCAATTAAACGTACAGGATTAACACAAATTGCGCCTATTTGGTCTTGCACCAAGTGGGGTTTTGCCTGCCATAGCTATCACTAGCTACGCGGTGCGCTCTTACCGCACCTTTTCACCCTTACAGTCAGAGTAATCTGTCTGCGGTATATTTTCTGTGCCACTTTCCGTAACTACTAAGAGTTCCTGGGAGTTACCCAGCACTTTAATCCTGAGGTGTCCGGACTTTCCTCGATTAATTACTTAACCGCGATTGCCAGATTAGTTTTCTGGCATGGATTATATCATAATTAAAGG
>JBDHRI010000119.1:0-5358 GCA_039807465.1 Burkholderiales bacterium
ATACTTGCTTTTACTAGGTTACCTGTGTTATAATCGCGTCCCTATTGTGTTAATTATGCAGTAGAAAATTATTGGTCAATTGTAACCAAGCCATTGTTGTGTAAGCAATACTGGTAAATAATAACAAGAAAGGTAAATATAAAATGAGTCTAGGACTAGTAGGCCAAAAACTTGGCATGACTCGCATATTTGCTGAAGATGGAGCCTCAATTCCGGTAACGGTTTTGGCGATGTCTGCAAATCGCGTAGTTCAAGTTAAAACGGCGGCAACTGATGGATATGATTCAGTTCAAGTTACTTTTGGTGCTAAAAAAGCAAACCGTGTAAGTAAACCGTCTAAAGGTCATTATGCGAAAGCTGGTGTTGAAGCCGGTGTTTCGTTGCAAGAATTCAATTTAACTGCTGAAGAAGTTGCAAACTTCCAAGCTGGCTCAACAATAACTGTTGAAATTTTCTCAGCTGGTCAATTAGTTGATGTTACCGGAACCTCAAAAGGTAAAGGTTTTGCTGGTGCTATTAAGCGTCACAATTTCGCATCAAATCGTGCTTCTCATGGTAACTCGGTTTCACATAACGCACCAGGTTCTATCGGTCAACGTCAAGATCCAGGTCGTGTATTCCCTGGTAAGCGCATGGCTGGACATCTTGGAGATGTTAAAGTTACAACGCAAAATCTTGAGGTTGTACGTATAGACGCTGAGCGTGGTTTACTACTGATTAAAGGCGCTATCCCAGGTGCTAAAGGTGGTAAGGTTGTTGTTCGTCCAAGTGTGAAGGCAGGTGCATAATGGAATTAAAACTATTAAATATGCAAGGTGCTGATGCTGGTCAACTAACAGTTAGCGATGCGTTGTTTGGTCGTGAATATAACGAAGCTTTAGTTCATCAAGTTGTGACTGCATACTTGGCTAACGCTCGTTCTGGTAATAGCAAACAAAAAACTCGTGCTGAAGTTACTCACTCAACTAAAAAGCCATGGAGACAAAAAGGTACTGGACGTGCGCGTATTGGTACTACAACTTCACCTGTTTGGCGTGGTGGTGGTCGTGCTTTCCCAAATACTCCTGAAGAAAATTTTACACAAAAAGTAAATCGTAAAATGTATCGTGCAGGTATCGCGGCTATTTTATCTAAATTAGTTGCTGATGGGCGTTTAGTTATCGCTAATGAGTTTAATGTCGATAGTCCTAAAACTAAATCATTTGTTTCAGTGCTTAATAATCTTTCATTGAACAATGAAACAGTATTGGTTATCGTTGATGAGTTAACTGAAAATGTTTATTACGCTTCACGTAATTTGCCAACAGTATTGGTGTTGGAAGCTCATCAAATTGATCCATATACTTTACTACGTTGCAACAAAGTTGTATTTACGCAGAAAGCTATTGAGAAAGTACAGGAGCACTTGGTATGAAACAAGTAGATTTATATAAAGTATTAATTTCTCCGGTAATTACCGAGAAAGCTAATACCGTTGCTGAAAAATATGAGCAAGTGGTATTTAAAGTGCTAAAACAAGCTAGCAAAGATGAAATCAAAGCAGCTTTTGAGTTGGCTTTCAATAGCAAAGTTGCATCGGTTCGTGTATTAAATGTAGCGGGTAAAGCAAAGCGCTTTGGTCGTTTTAATGGTCGTCGCAATAACTGGAAAAAGGCTTATATTAGCCTTATGCCAGGTCAAAGCTTTGACTTAGCTGCAAACCAGAAGTAAGAGGAGCTTTAGACTATGGCTATCGTTAAATTAAAACCTACAACCCCGGGTCAACGTGGTGTAGTAAAGATTACAACTCCAGGTCTGCATAAAGGTAAACCTTTTGCTGCTCTTCTGGAAAAACAGACACGTGGTTCTGGTCGTAACAATAATGGTCGCATTACAGTGCGTCATAAAGGTGGCGGTCATAAACAACACTACCGTCTAGTTGACTTTAAACGTAATAAATTAGATGTTCCAGCTAAAGTAGAGCGTATTGAATACGATCCTAACCGTACAGCGCACATTGCATTATTATGCTATGCTGATGGTGAGCGTCGTTACATAATTGCGCCTAAAGGTATGGAAGCTGGTCAAACAGTAATTTCAAGTAATGAAGCACCAATTCGTGCTGGTAATACATTACCGCTTAGAAATATTCCGGTTGGTACGACAGTACACTGTGTTGAAATGATGCCTGGCAAAGGTGCGCAATTGGCTCGTTCAGCTGGTACTTCAGTACAACTATTGGGGCGTGATGGTATTTATGCTCAGTTGCGTCTGCGCTCTGGTGAAATCCGTAAAGTTCATTTAGATTGTAAAGCTACAATTGGTGAAGTTTGTAATGGCGATCACAATTTGCGTCAATATGGTAAAGCTGGTGTTAAACGCTGGTTGGGTATTCGTCCAACAGTGCGTGGTGTAGCAATGAATCCTATCGATCACCCACATGGTGGTGGTGAGGGAAGAACTGCAGCAGGTATGCATCCAGTTTCACCTTGGGGTGTTAAGACTAAGGGTTATAAAACTCGCAACAACAAGCGTACGGATAATATGATCATCCGTGATCGTCGTCGCAAATAGTAGGTAAGGAATAATAATGGCTCGTTCATTGAAAAAAGGTCCTTTTGTGGATCATCACTTAATAAATAAAGTGCTGGTTGCAGTTGAGAAAAGCGACAAACGCCCAATTAAAACTTGGTCTCGTCGTTCGACAATTCTTCCAGAAATGATTGGTTTAACAATTGCTGTGCATAATGGTCGTGCACATGTGCCAGTATATATTACTGATAACATGGTAGGTCATAAGTTGGGTGAGTTTGCTTTGACTCGCACTTTCAAAGGCCACGCAGCTGATAAAAAAGCTAAACGTTAAGGAGTTTATAAATGTTAGTAAAAGCTCATGCTAAAAACATTCGTGTTTCAGCACAAAAAGCGCGTTTAGTAGCTGACTTGATCCGTGGTTTGCCAGTGGCTAGAGCCCTGAATACTTTGACGTTTAGCAGCAAAAAATCAGCTGGAATCGTTAAAAAGACTTTGGAATCAGCTATTGCAAATGCTGAACACAATCAGGGTGCAGATATTGATGCACTTAAAGTAAAAGAAGTTTATATTGATAAAGGTCCTAGCTTGAAGCGTCATACTGCTCGTGCTAAGGGTCGTGGTAGCAAGATTGAAAAACAAACTTGCCATATCAATATAGTGGTTGGTTATTAATAGGAGATCAAGATGGGACAGAAGATTGACCCACGTGGGTTTAGGTTAGCAGTAACGAAAGATTGGTCTTCTCGCTGGTATGCAAATAACCAATCATTTGCTTCAAATCTAGCTGAAGATATTAAAATTCGTGAATTTATTCTTAAAAAATTTGGTCGCCGTGCTGCGATTGGACGTGTAGTAATTGAGCGTCCTGCAAAAAGCATTAAAGTAACAATGTTTACTGCGCGTCCAGGTGTAATCATCGGTAAAAAAGGTGAAGGTATTGAGCAAATCAAAAAAGAATTGCAAAAAATGACTTCAGTTCCTTTACATCTGAATGTTGAAGAGATCCGTAAGCCAGAATTAAATTCGCAAATCGTTGGTGATCAGGTTGCTCAGCAGCTTGAAAAACGCGTTGCGTTCCGTCGTGCGATGAAACGTTCAATGCAAGCTGCGATCAAGCTTGGCGCTGAAGGTATCAAAATTGAAACTTCAGGTCGTTTAAATGGTATCGAGATTGCTCGTAGTGAGTGGTATCGTGAAGGTCGCGTGCCATTACATACACTACGTGCGGATGTAGAATATGCAACAAGCGAAGCTTTGACTACTTATGGTATTATTGGTATCAAAGTATGGATTTATAAAGGTGATCTTAACCTTAATAAAAACAGATTTGCTAAAACTGCAACTGCTGGTGATGATGATAAAAGAGCCAATAAAAAGCCAGGTGCGCGTAAACCAGCACCTCGTAAAAGAAAGGTAGAAAAAGATGCTATCGCCGAATAGATTAAAATACCGTAAAGTACAAAAAGGTCGCAATAAAGGGATTGCTACACGTGGTGTTGCAGTTAGCTTTGGTGAGTTTGGTCTTAAATCGGTAAGTCGTGGTCGTTTAACTGCTCGTCAGATTGAAGCGGCTCGTCGTGCTATGACACGTCACATTAAACGTGGTGGTCGTGTATGGATTCGTGTATTCCCAGACAAACCTGTTTCTAAAAAACCAGCGGAAGTTCGTATGGGTGGCGGAAAAGGTTCTCCAGAATATTTTGTTGCTGAAATTCAACCAGGTAAAATGTTGTATGAAATGGATGGCGTAAGTGAAGAGCTTGCTCGTGAGGCTTTCCGTCTTGCTGCAGCTAAATTGCCGTTCAAAACAACATTTGTTATTAGACAGGTAGGTGCGTAATGCCAAATACTGAATTAAGAGCTAAATCAGTAGATGAATTAAATGCTGAGCTTGAAGCTTTGTTAAAATCTCATTTCTCTTTACGTATGCAAGTTGCAATGCAACAGCTTACTAAAACAAGTGAGTTAAGAAAAGTGCGTCGTGATATTGCACGTGTAAGAACCATTTTACGTGAGAAGGCATAATAATGACTAAAGTTATTCGTAGCTTAATTGGTAAAGTAGTTAGTGATTCACGTGATAAAACTGTATCCGTTTTAGTTGAGCGTCGGGTTAAACACCCTTTATATGGTAAAATTGTTAGAAAATTTAACAAATACCAAGCGCACGATGAGAATAACCAGTATAAAAATGGTGATATGGTTGTAATCGTTGAAACTAAGCCAATTTCAAAATCTAAAAACTGGGCTGTTCAATCTCTGGTTGAAAAAGCTTAAGTTTGTAGGTTTATAGGTAAAGAAATAAAATGGGTGGCAAATTTTGCCACCCATTTTATTTTCTATTGGTATATTTATTATTAGCGTTCTATTCTAGTAATTAATTCTTACAGGTTTCATCATGGCTAATCGTCCCAGCCCGGAACAATTACTTTTAAAATATCCCCAAGGTACAGACTCTAGAGGTAAGCTAACCATTTTTCTAGGGGCGGCAGCGGGCGTTGGTAAAACCTTTACTATGTTAAAGCAAATACCAGAATTAAGAAAAAAAGGTATAGATGTAGTAATTGGATATATAGAATGCCATCAGCGCAGTGATACTCTTGGCGTATTGCCAGATGATGTTGAAATAATTCCATTGAAAGAAATTGAGTATAAAGGGATTATTCGCAAAGAATTAGATGTTGATGGGATATTAAAGCGTAAGCCTGCGCTTGTTATTATTGATGAGCTAGCTCATTCCAATGTTCATGGGTCGCGCAATACAAAACGCTTTCAGGATGTACTTGAAATATTATCGGCAGGTATAAGCGTTTATACTGCTTTAAATATTCAGCATATTGAATCC
>JBDHRI010000009.1:0-24921 GCA_039807465.1 Burkholderiales bacterium
TGGTGAAGTTAGCACTTCGACAGTGAATATTTTATTTCATGACAAAGGTATGATTTTTATGATTCCGATGCGTGATAGCATCCGAGTTGTTGTAGAAATCAGCACCGATGAGGAATATAAGCACCTAAAAACCTGTGAACCAGATGTTTTCCGTGAAATAATTGCCAAACGTTATCCAAAAATTAATATTGGGCGGGTTGACTGGAGTTCCGCATTTTATATCCATGAATGCCTAGCAGATAATTATCGTAATGGTAAAATCTTCATTGCTGGGGACGCATCCCATACGCATTCACCAATGGGCGGTCAGGGCATGAATACTGGGATACAGGACACTTGGAATCTTGCGTGGAAACTGGGGCAGGTCAAACGGGGTGAAGCCACAGATGCACTTCTTGATAGCTATAGCCTTGAACGTCGGGCAATTGGACACGATGTACTTGAACGCTCTGGCAAATTGACAACAATGGCAACAACAACTAATCCAATCCTTAAACGTTTGCGTAATTTTGGCATCCACCATCTGGCAGACTGGGATATTGTACGGAGCAAAGTGGCTAATGGTCTATCGCAATCAAATATTTGTTATGAAAATAGCCCACTGGTTAATCATGATCAGGTAAAAAGATCCGGGCAATTAAAGTATCCAGAATATCAAGGTGATAAATGGACGTTACTAACACTTGAGAGTAGTGATGCCAAATTACCTTCTTATGTTCAAATAATAAAAGTTAACCAATTACCTTTATATTGGCAATATTGCTTGATTCGCCCAGATGGCTATACTGCAATCTATGCAAATAATATTGCCGAGATCGTTGAGTATTTTAGAAAAAATCATTTTAATTTATAATAGTTTAGTGTGAATAATCAGGAAACTAAAGCATTTTTTATTTTATTGACAATTCCAGTAATGTGGGGAATTACTTTCCCCTTAATTCATGAGATTGTCTATAACTATAGCCCATCCTTATTTGTACTATGGCGCTTTTGGCTGGCAGCTATTGTTATGCTATTGCCATTTATTGATGCATTACGCAGACGCCAATTTAGTCGGATAGATATTCTTTATGGCTTGGCAATCGGTTTAGTTAATAGTGGTGCCTTTGTTTTACAGGCGCAGTCTCTACTTTATATTGACTCTGCCCGCGCGGCATTTCTTACTGGGATGAATGTGGTAATGGTTCCATTACTATTGCCATTTTTTGCAATGGGACGACCACGACTGATTGATCTAATGGCTGCTGGAGTTTGTCTTGCTGGCATCTATCTGATTAGTGGTGCTGATTTTCGTAATTTTGATGAGGGAGATTGGCTAGTTATTGCCTCAGCCTTATGCATTGCAATTGGAATTATAATTACTGAAAAAGCTAGTCTGGTTAGTAATAACCTTAAATTACTAACATTTTATCAAATTATCTTTACTACTTTGGTTCCAATGGGTGTATTAGGTATCCAGATTACAATAATTCCGCACAGTCAGTTATTCTGGTGGGGCGCCATTTATTGCGCAGTTATTGCAACTGCACTACCATTATTTCTACAACTAAAGTATCAGAAATATGTTGGTTCCAGTAAAGTTGCAATTATCTTCAGCCTTGAATCAGTTACAGCCACATTTTGTGCTTGGTTAGCGGGCGAGAAAATTACAGTCAATATAATCATTGGTGGCTTGATAATCTTACTTAGTACTATTTTGGGCAATCTGATTGAGCTAGGAAGAGTCTTATTAGCAACAAAAAAGACGCCTATCTAATCTTATCTAGTTTTTTGGGAGTGATGATAAATAAATAATATAACGTAGAAATCAATTGCAGTCAGCAAAAAACGACTCAAGAATAGAGCAGGCAGCTAATTGATCCAGCATTACTTTCTGTGATCTACCATGAATCCCCTGCTCATTTAAAAGACTGCTGGCGTGACCTGAACTATAATCCTCATTAACAAAGTTAACTGGCAAATCAAATCTGCTAGCTAAACGCTTACCAAAATTTTTGATAGTATTAATTAGCTGTATTTTTTGTGGATTATCACTAAATTCTGGCAAACCAACTACAAGTACTGCTGGCTGCCACTTGGCAATAACAGGCTCAATAGCTGCAATTTTCGCATTCAAGCTTTCACCACCGAGAGTCATTAAAGGATGCGGAATTTTAAGTAGGCTATTACCTACGGCAACACCAATCCGAACATTTCCGTAATCAAAAGCCAGAATGTTATACTCTTTCGGTAAATCAGGCATTCCCTGCGCCACTAAAATCGAACGTAGCAATATTTTTAACCCCAGCAAGTTTTAATGCCTCACGATAGCGATCTTGTGGATGTATTTCCTGGAAAAAATGTTGTGGGGAGCTATCAACAATCAGCCAAGTATTATGACGAATTTCACGCTCCAGCTGAAAGCTATCCCAAAGACAGTATCCAGCAGTCAATATCCAAGGCTTTACTGAACCGGAACTAGCCAGTTGATGAATTTTGCGTCGATCTCCGGTTAAAACCAACTCATCGGCATCTGGAGCAGAATCGTGCAAAACAAAACCACTACTTAATTCCACTGGACCACCAAAATAAAAGGGAATATCAGACCATTCTTTAGTATATTTGGAAAAATCAAAATTGGTTGATATTGCAGGTTTACTATCCGGAAGACTCTTATTAATAATTACACCTATTGCACCACTCACGGAGTTATGTTCTGTTATGTAAACCACTGTATTGGAAAACACATCATCTCTCATACCCGGCACAGCAATCAGGCATTTGCCCTTATAATTCGTAGTTAATTCTATCTGCATAATATGTCCTTAATCCAAAAACATGTCTATCTAGGCACTTTGCTCAGCATTAATCTGGTTAACGGCATCAATCAAGCTAACGCTTACAACAGTTGACACTCCTTTTTCCTGCATAGTAACTCCCACTAACTGATCTGCCATTTCCATTGCTAACCTATTATGTGAGATATATACAAACTGAGTCTTATCGGAAAGATCTTTTACTAGATTACAAAACCTAGAAGTATTTGCATCATCAAGTGGAGCATCTACTTCATCCAAAAGACAGAAAGGGGCGGGATTCAGGCTAAATAAAGCAAAGATAAAACTCATCGCAGCTAAAGCCTTTTCACCACCAGAAAGCAAATGAATAGTAGAATTCTTTTTGCCCGGCGGCTCAGCAAAAATTTGCACGCCAGCATTTAGGATGTCCTTCTCCGTAAGAGCAAGCTTGGCATTTCCACCACCAAAAAGTGCTTTGAAATAAACCTGAATTGCAGCATTCAACTTATCAAAAGTAGCCTGCAATAACGTTCTGGTTTCATTATCAATATGTTCTATTGCAGCTTCAAGATTAATTATTGCCTGACGTAAATCATCAAGCTGGAAAATTAATTCCTGTTCTTTGGCACTTGCAAGCTCAAGATCTTCAATCGCCTTCAGGTTAACTAATCCCAACCCGGCTATCTTAGCTTCAAGGCTTTTAGCCTCCTCCAGAATATTATTTAATTCTTTCGGCGCATTAGTCATCAGTTCGGCTAGTGCATCTTCGTTAAGTCCGTGTTCTTCACAACTTTCACGATAAGTAGATAACAGAATCTGCTGTTCCTGAAGCTTGAATTTAGTCTGGTTAATTTTTTCCAGATTCCGCTGATAATTACTATTTAGGGATGATGCTTTATTTTTCAAGCTTACAATTTTATTTGAAAGCTCATTTAATTCCCCTTGCACACTCTGCATTTTACCCGCAATATCCGCAATATGTTGCTGTAGTCCATTAATCTCTTCGGCTTCAGTGCTGTTATTAAAACTATCTTTCTCATCTGCGAGCTTTGCTAGACTTGCTTTGATTGCAGCAAGCTGTAACTCTTTATCTTTTTTTATTTGCTCACTATGATTCTTCTGCTGACGCAACATCTGAAGATCAATAATTAACTGATTAATTTTACCATTTATATCATTGAGCTTATTTTCTGCAAGTTTATGTGCTGTCTCGCTTTCCAATCGCTCAAGCTCAATATTTTGACTTTCCACTTCATACTCAGACAAGGTCAGGCGTTTTTCTTCTAGATTTATTTGCAGATCAGAAATTTCATTAGCCAGATGATTAATTTCTTGAGTAATAAGCTGAATTTCCTCTGTTGTGCGCTCAAGATGCCGCTGATTTTGAATAAACATCTGCTCCTGCTTGGTTAACTCAACCTCAAGGTCATGTTTCTTCTGCATCAATCTTCTATTTGCTGCCTGCAAACTGCTTGAATCATTTTTTAAGCTATTTTCACGCTGAGTAAGCTCCTGTTCCTCTTCCATCAAATTGGCTAGTTTTTGCTCAAATCCAGCATTAAGTTGAATTAGGCTTTCCAGTTCTTGCTGGTGAAGCAAAATATTATCACTATCATTATGTGCATTATAGATTGCATAATAACGGGTAAATAAATGCCCATCCCTTGTTATATAAAAGCAATTTTCCTCTAATGCGCTAATTGTACCAATATTATCAATCAGAATAAACTGGTTTAAATAGCTATATAAAGAAGAAATACCCTGATCCTTGATTGTCACGTATTGACTAAGACTCTTTGGATTTATCTTTACATTAGTAGAGTTATCTTTAAACCATAGTGCTATTTTATGCTCATTAATATCATCTTTTGATGGAATATTTTCAATAATTTTGGCTTTTAATAATGAAGCAATGGCTACTTCAACAGCTAATTCATATCCATCACTTACTTTAATCATTTGCCATAATTCATTGGCATCACTAGCAAAGCCTGAATCATTAAGCATTGACTTCTGGATGAGCTTACTCAATGTATCAATTTTAGCTATGCTTGCGGACTGCTGATTACTTAATAACTGTTTCTCCTGCTGAATTAATTGCAATTTCCCACTAATTTCTTCGTGAAGAATAGTTATCTTCTCGAGATTTAATTCAGAAGAAATGAGATCTTCCTTTACCAGTTCAACTTCTTCCTTAATGAAGTGATAGTTTTGATCCAAGTCTAGGGTATTAGTTTCTTCAACAAGACGCTGTTTACGTATCAGTAAATTTGCATGCTGCTGCTCTTTATGTCTGCAACTATTGGCAAGCAGATCACAATCATGCTTTAATTGATTTAATTTTGACTGACGCATCTGGCTCTTAGCCTGGATTTCCTGATAGCTAGCTTCACCAGCAAATACCGACTCCTGAAACTGATCGCGAATTATTTCTTCTTCATTTAATTGAAGCTGTTTATCTTCAATTGTAAAATCTATTTCTTCAATCCGTAAACCATATTCGCTGATCTCTTCAGTTAGGGTATTAAGCCGCTCGTTCAGATCACCAGTTTCAGTTTCAAAACGTTGTAATAATTCGGTATAGTGCTTATATCGCTCTTCTACACGAGCTAGCTGAGTTCGATACTCATTAAATCCCTGCATCAGATCCTGAAATTGCTGTTCCTTAATAGTTTTTAATTCCTGCTCGCGGGTTAATTGCTCATTTACCTCTTCAAGCTGGTAACCAATCGTTCTTAATTCATCTTCGCAATTTTGGATAAACTGGCTAGCCTCAGCCTGAATTTTTTTTGCATCACGAACTTTTACGGCTAAAACCAGTCCCTGTTTAAGTTTAAGCTCTTGGTTAAGCTCCTGATAGAGTTTTGCGGTTTCAGCCTGCTCTTTAAGTGTTGCTAACTGTTTGATTATTTCACCATGAATATCTTCAAGACGCAGTAAGTTATCTCGTGTATCATTAAGGCGCATAACCGTTTCTTTACGCCGTTCACGATACTTTGACACTCCTGCAGCTTCTTCAACAAAAAGACGCATATCCTCAGGGCGTGATTCAATAATTCGGCTAATCATTCCCTGTTCAATAACGGCATAACCTTTGCTACCAACGCCAGTCCCAAGGAATAAATCCGTAATGTCCTTACGCCGTACCTGTTGATTATTTATCAGATAGCTAGATTCGCCCTGCCTAGAGATAACTCGCTTAATCGCAACCTCATCATAAGTATTCCAAAGACCACTCAATGATTTTAAAGTATTATCAAATACTAATTCTACGCTTGCCCGGGAAACTGGCTTTCTTTTTAATGAACCGTTAAAAATAACGTCTGCCATCGATTCACCACGTAACTGCTTGGCAGAGGATTCGCCAAGTACCCAGCGCACAGCATCAATAACATTTGATTTACCACAACCATTAGGTCCAACGATTCCCACCAATTGTCCTACTACTTCAATAGCAGTATTATCGACAAAAGATTTGAATCCGGATAATCTAATTTGTTTTAGGCGCATGATCTGATAAACCTAATCAACCAACTGCTTTTGAAACAAAGCTCTTATAATTTGCCAGAAAAAATATTGCGGCAAATAGTGTTAGAACTGCACCAACCAAAACGGGCAGTCTAGCATAACTCGCAGCAACATAACCAGACAATAAATAGGGAATTGCCTGTCCTAATGCATTAGCACTTGAATTCATGCCCATAGCCTCACCAATTTTTCCATTATCCGCAATCCGGGTTATCAATGAAGAACCAAAAGCCTTACATAAGGCAGCACAAATAGCAATAACTGGAGGTACATAATAAATAAGATTAGCGTTATTTGCCGGAATAATATAGTTAGCAAAGAGACATGCAGCCATTCCGACCATAGCAAGAGGCAAGATTTTATTTTCAGCAACCCTGCCAGATAATCTTCTAACAAATAGTCCCTGTGCAAGAATAATCATAATCCCGATATACGCAAAATAATTTCCAACTTGCCCCTGTTTAAATCCAAATATTTCCTGTAGTACAACACCCCAAAATGAACTAAAAAACGTAAATCCAGCATTAAATAAAAATAAGGAGAAAATAAGTTTACGTAACTGTAGGTTATTATTTAACCCAATAATATTATGAATGGAGCGCAAATAATCAACCGTTTTGGTATTTTTTATTTGTAGAGTTTCTGGTAATAAATATAATACCAACAAGGCATTTAAAAAGCTTAACAAGGTAGTAAATTCAAAAGGTGTCGCGGCGCTAAACCATGAAACAATCTCAGGGTCTGATAACTTCCCGCCAATAAAAGGACCAAATACAAAACCAATACCGATAGATACTCCAATTAGTCCAAAATTTCTGGCTCTTTTGTTTGGCGTACTAATATCACCAATTACTGCTTGGGCAATTGAAATATTCCCTCCAGATGCACCATCTATAAAGCGCGAGAAAAACATTAATGGCAGATTTTTGCTGTGAATTGCGATGGCAAATAATAGGTAGGAAACTGAAGTACCAAAAATTGATAACGCCAGAAGCTTGCGTCTTCCATAGTGATCAGATAGCTGTCCAAGAATGGGCGTAAAAATAAACTGGCTTAACGGATAAACAGCAAGTAACCAGCCAGCCATTATCATTGCCTGTGCATTGCTCCAGCCTATTGGAACAATATTAAATTCTGAACCTTGAACGATCAGAAGCGGAAAAACAGGAATTAATACTCCAACCCCGAGCATATCAATAAATATAGTTAGGAAAACTAAACTAAGTAGTTTTCCCGATGATTTCTGATAATTTGTCTCATTCATAATGTTAATTCAGGAAGATAAATGAGCTTGCTAACATTGCTACCAAGATATTTAGCGGACTACATCTAAAGCAAGCATAATTGAAAAGATTATTATAATTATAATGGAATAAAGAAACATTTTTCGTGCCCATTTTCTATCATCTTGAGCAGATAAACCTTTAAATGCCAGCCTAACCCAAAGGGCTCCACTGCCTCCAACTATAATTAAATAAGCAAATCCGGTATAGCCAAACATTGTCATAAAACACACCGCAACAGCAAAAGCTACAGTATATGCGATCATTTGTATTTTAGTCGCAGCAATTCCTTTTTTAACTGGTAAAATCGAAATAGATGCAGCAGTATAATCTTTGAGCCTAAAAATTGCAATAGCAAAAGAATGTGGCATCTGCCATAAACTCAGAATTACAAAAAGAATTATAGCTCCAAGATCAAAACGATTAGTAGCAGCACAATAACCAACTACAGGCGGAACAGCACCAGAAATACTACCTATCAATGTACCGTAAATAGAATGCCTCTTGAACCACATACTATAAACTACAACATAGACAAATAAACCAATCAGAGCAACCATGACTGTTAATCGATTAGTCTGCCAGTATAATAGTAATGTGCCTAAAACCCCAAGTATAGTTGCATAAATTAACGCAGTAGTTCCCGACATCAAGCCCTTTACCAGAACTCGATTACGGGTTCTTTCCATTATGCTATCAATATCACGGTCTATGTAATTATTAAAAACACAACCAGAGGCAATAACCAGTGCAATACCAATTAAAGTAGCTAGAAATAAACCAAAATCATGTGTACCTCTAGCTCCAAGACAGAAACCCCCAGCAACCGTAATAACGTTACCAAATATGATTCCAGGCTTTGTTACAGAGAAAAATTTTTTTATCAATCTAAAAGACCTTTAATAGGGAAATCCCCTAAGCTTAGTATCTTATAAAGATAGGTAGCAAAAAACTACTCTTAATCTATCTTCAGCTAAAAAATACCAGACAATAAACTACTTGAACATGAAACTTAATCAATTAATACGAGGCTTTCAAACCCAGAGTCGCTATACTTAAATTTTTAAACTTATTGGTATAAATTTCAGAATCTCAGTATATAAGCAAAAATGGCTAACTACCAAAGTTAGCCATTACCATTAAAATAATTCTGGTTAATGATCCATCATATTGTAATTAAGATTCCACATAACCCATAATGAGCCACCAG
Organism: Burkholderiales bacterium; assembly: GCA_039807465.1. Taxonomy (GTDB): domain Bacteria; phylum Pseudomonadota; class Gammaproteobacteria; order Burkholderiales; family UBA11063; genus Aquella. The sequence continues at coordinate 8,799 of JBDHRI010000009.1, forward strand.
CAATTAAAACAACCACTATCACAGTAAAAATAAATGATAATGTATTATTTCGCTGTTCAGGAGCAGTTCCCAAATGTAGAAAGAAAATCAGCTGAACCAGTAACTGGGCAATAGCAAATAATACCACAGTAAAAACTAGTGAATCACCAGCCATAACATGCCCAACAACCAGCCAGTAAGGAATTATAGTCAAAACAATAGATAAGATAAAACCAACAATATATGATTTTACTGATCCATGACTAGAATCATGTGTACTATGCGACATCACATAACTCCCATTAAATATACTATTGTAAACACAAAAATCCACACGATATCAAGGAAATGCCAGAATAAGCTAAGGCAACCAAGTTTACGGCTAGTTACAGCTGTAATACCATGTTTATTTAACTGAAGCATCAGCATAATCATCCAGACTAGACCACAAGTAACGTGTAATCCATGTGTACCCACCAGTGTAAAAAAGGCTGACAGGAATGCACTGCGGCTAGGTCCATTACCTTCAAGAATTAAATGATGAAATTCATTTATTTCCATGCAGATGAAGCCAAAACCAAGAAGGAAAGTAATACTTAACCATAGCATTACTTGCGATTTATTAGCTTTATACATTGCCTGCATCGCCAGACCATAGGTAAAACTACTGATTAAAAGTAAAAAAGTTTCAATCAGCACATATGGCATTTCAAATAGTTCTTTACCACTTGGACCACCAAATGTATTACCATGTAAAACTATATACGTTGCAAAAATAGATGCAAAAAGTATACAGTCACTCATTATGTAAATCCAGAAGCCAAAGAGTACTTTTGAAGTAGCTTCAGCATCATGGTCATGATGATGATCATGATTATTATGTAAAACTTCTGTTGACATTATGCTATTTTCCTATTTGAAATTTCATTTTCGATTCGCTCCACCTCTTCGGCTTTCACGTAGTAATCAATATCATAATCAAATGAACGATATGCTACTCCAGCAAACATTCCTACAGCAGAAACAATTGCTAGCCACCAGATATCCCAAATCATGCCAAAGCTGAAAGTAAAGGCTAACATTCCAATTACAAAGCCAACTCCTGTATTTTTTGGCATATGAATATCTTCATATTTACGCTTAGGCTGTTCAGCTTGGTTTTTAGCTGCTTGTTTATTATCCCAATGAGGTTCCAGACTATTAACATGTGGTACAAAAGCAAAGTTATAGAACGGTGGCGGTGAGGCAGTATCCCACTCCAGCGTACGACCATCCCATGGGTCGCCAGTTACGTCCATATTCTGTTTACGTTGTAAAACACTAACAAAAACCTGCAATAATTGGAAACCAATACCAGCAAAGATAATAAGTGCACCAACAAGTGCAATCACAAATAATGGATGCCAACCAGTAGCTGCATCATAGTGGCTCAAACGACGGGTTGCACCCATAAAGCCAAGAACATAAAGCGGCATAAATGCAACATAGAAACCAACTAACCAGCACCAGAAAGCACATTTACCTAATTTTTCATTAAGTTTAAACCCAAATGCTTTCGGAAACCAGTAATTAAATCCAGCTACATAACCAAATACCACACCACCAATAATTACATTATGGAAGTGAGCAATTAAGAATAAGCTATTATGCAATAGGAAATCAGCACCTGGTACTGCCAATAAAACTCCAGTCATACCACCGATAGAGAAGGTAATCATAAAGCCAATTGTCCAGTACATCGGAGCATTGAAACTAATTTTACCTTTATACATGGTAAATAACCAGTTGAATATCTTGACCCCGGTAGGAATCGAAATAATCATCGTTGCAATACCAAAGAAGGCATTTACATTTGCACCAGCACCCATAGTAAAGAAATGGTGTAACCAAACTATAAAAGATAACAAAGTAATACATGCAGTAGCATATACCATCATATTGTAACCAAACAATCTTTTCCGTGAGAAGGTTGACACAACTTCAGAGAAAATACCAAAAGCCGGCAACACCAGAATATATACTTCAGGATGCCCCCAGATCCAAATCAGATTGACGTACATCATCGCATTTCCACCACCGCTATTGGTAAAGAAATGGAAATCAAGATAACGATCAAGTGTAAGCATCGATAGACTTACTGTCAATACTGGGAAAGCAATAATAATCAAAATATTAGCACAAAGCGCAGTCCAAGTAAACACTGGCATTTTCATTAAAGTCATGCCAGGACAACGCATTTTAAGAATCGTCACGAAGAAGTTAATCCCGGATATCAATGTTCCAATCCCGGATATCTGCAGTGACCAGATATAGTAATCAACCCCGACTCCAGGACTAAACTCCTTCTCTGATAATGGTGGATAAGCAAGCCAACCTGTTTGCCCAAATTCACCAACGATAAGACATAGCATCACCAAAACCACACCGACCATAAATAGCCAAAAGCTCAGTGAATTCAGGAATGGAAAAGCAACGTCACGTGCACCAATCTGCAATGGAACAACGATATTCATCAAACCAACCATGAATGGCATTGCCATAAAGAAAATCATGATCACACCGTGAGCAGTAAAGATCTGATCATAATGGTGTGGTGGTAGAAACCCGTGATTTTCACCAACCGCCATAGCCTGCTGGGTACGCATAAGTAATGCATCAGCAAAACCACGCAACAACATAACCAATGCCACGATAATATACATTATACCAATTTTCTTATGATCAACAGATGTTAACCATTCCGTCCAAAGCCATTTCCATTTGCCAAGATACGTGATTAATAGCACTAGTGCAATAAAACCACCAACCATGGCACCACCAGCAAGCATTGCTGGCAGTTCATCAAATGGAATTGCTGCTAAGCTTAATTTTCCAAATAAATGATCCATTTTTTATTTCCTACTATATACTTTACTTAATGAGACATCACCATTGAACCATGATCCACACTAAGATCTTCCATACCTGGCATCATGAATTTCATTATAATATTATTGAATAAATTTGGCTGCACTGAAGCGTACAACTTCACTGGATCATCCTCACTTGGCTTGACCAGCTGATAGTACTCGTTTGCACTAAGATTATTCGGTTCCTGCTTAACTTGCTGTACCCATTTATCAAAATCTTCCTGCGCTACAGCCCTAGCTACAAACTGCATTCCAGAGAAACCGCGACCACTAATATTTACTGAACGCCCAAAATAATCACCTGCTTCATTGGCAATTAAATGTAACTTAGTCTGCATTCCAGCCATGGCATATATTTGACCACCTAATTGAGGAATTTGGAAAGCATTCATCGGCGCATCAGAAGTAACCCTAAACTCAACAGGTCTATCAACCGGAAATTCCACTAGATTTACGGTAGCAATATTCTGCTCAGGATAAATAAATAGCCATTTCCAATCAAGTGCGACAACCTGAATTGTTATCGGCTTACCTGGCTCATCAAGTGGGCGATACGGATCAAGTGAATGGGTAGTATGCCACGTAATTGTTGCCAAAATTGAAATAATTATGATAGGAATCGTCCATACCACAACCTCAATTTTATTGCTATGATGGAACTCTGGGTCATAATCCAGGTTCGGATTTGATGCACGATATTTAAAGGCAAATACCAATGTCATTATAATGACAGGTATTACCACAATCAGCATTAATCCAATTGCCGTCAATATCAGTTTCTTCTCTTCTGCACCAACTGCACCTTTTGGATTAAGCACTATTAAATGATCACAACCACTCAATAGCAACATAGCTCCAATAAGCAGGAAGACAGATTTTAATTTATTACTCATCTTGCCAAGAATCCCTTATTAGGTTAAGTAGATATGCAATGCCAGCTAACAAAAACAATATAACTGACACATAAAACACCAGCAAGTATATCATAGTTGACCAATAGTCCGCAATTGACCTGATGGTTATTCTATAAATAACGTCGATATTAAATGCTATTGCATTACGATGATAAGCTGCTGCTTAACTTTGAATTTTCCAGATTAAACTGACTATAGAATAATAATATTTTTAAAAAACCTTATTTTTTGTGTTGTAAAATAGCTCTTTCTCATAAACTATTGGCTAAAAAATGCAAAATTTTTATCAGGAATGCTTACAAATCTTGACTGATTGTAATGTATCCTCAAAAACATCGGCTACAAATAAACTTTCTAATCTATTAAATAAAAAGCACCCTTTATCCTTTGATAAAACAACTGAAATAATTAGTTTAATAAACCCAGGCAGACCAGAAAAACCGGAACTAGTTCATCCGACAAAGGTTCCAAAACGTAAGCTTGGTACTAAAGAAGGTCATGCGGGACTTATCCATGCATTAACACATATAGAATTTAATGCAATAAATCTTGCTCTTGATGCATGTTATCGATTTCAAGATATGCCAGAAGCCTATTATCATGACTGGATAGAAGTAGCCAAAGACGAGGCATACCATTTTACTTTATTAAATAATCACTTACTTTCACTTGGTTATACATATGGTGATTTTACTGCGCACAACGGCTTGTGGGATATGGCTCTAAAGACTGAACATGACTGTATGATTCGTATGGCTTTAGTACCAAGGGTTCTAGAAGCGCGAGGAATCGATGCCGTACCGGAAATGCAATCTAAAATCAAAAACATTGGTGATGAAAAAGCCAATGACATACTAGATATCATCCACAGAGATGAAATAAAACATGTACAATATGGAGATAAATGGTTTAAATTTCTATGCCAGCAAAGAGGTTTGAATCCTGAGAATACTTTTTTTGAGCTAATGGCAAATTATGATGCACCTAAAATACGTGGAGCATTTAATAGAGTAGATAGATTAAAGGCTGGTTTTAGCAGCGCAGAACTGGATAAATTATTTAATCAGTGAGATAAGATGAATTTGAATTACTTGTACAAAAAGCTATTTTTGATGACTATGATTTCATCAACATATGCAGACTGTGATTTTATCATTACCAACTATACCAACTATCCGTTAACAGCTAAAGTTGGTATTTTCGCGAGTCTGGATAAAAATATAGAAAGCACAGTCCGGATTAAACCAAATTCATCTACAGCAACCAGAGTTAAGAGTGATTACAATTGTACAGATAGTAATAGTTTAGGAATGGGCTTATCCTACCTACGGTTTCCAAATGACCCAAATGGTGCAGGAGCAAATTATTCCCCAGAAAAAGGTGCTATTAATCTCATGGGGAAAGCCACCGGAGAAAAATCTGGACGACCTCTGGTTACTGATAATGGAATGCCTGTTTGGTTAAGTGTAGCAACCAGCCGAGCCGTAAATAACAAAACCTTTGAAGTTGAAATTAATTACGTAGGAAGACCAAACCGTTTTTCTGCGGGCACCGATTAATTTGTGGCACCCACCGCAAATAAATTACAGACTCTACTAATCTTACGGCTTTAATACAACTCAAATACAGCAATCGACTCCACATGTGAAGTATGTGGGAACATATTCATTATCCCAGCTTTCTGTAGTTTATAACCATGTACCTGAACCAAAATACCTGCATCCCGAGCAAGCGTTGCCGGATTACAGGATACATAAACAATACGCTTTGGTGCAATCTCTGGTGTAATAGCCTTTATTAGCTCAACTGCCCCATCGCGTGGCGGATCTATCAGCCATTTATCAAACTTACCAAGATTTTGTAACCATTTTTCATCAACTGTGAATAAATTGCAAACTTGATAACTTACTTTATGACCAAGTCCGTTGAAGTTGGCATTTTCTTTCGCCCGTTTAACTAAAGCATCGGCACCTTCAACCCCAATCACCTGCTTTGCTGCTCTTGCAATTGGTAAAGTAAAATTGCCTATGCCGCAAAAGAAATCAGCAATAGTTTCACTGCCTTCTGCTTGAAGGAGCTTCATCGCCAGACTGACCATTTGCTGGTTAATATATGGGTTAACTTGTGTAAATTCGGTTGGATAATATGGCATTTCCAGATCAAACTCTGGCAACGAATAACTTAATCGTGGTGATTCTTGTGGATAAAATGGATAGCAAGTATCTGGACCTTTTGGCTGGAGCCAAATCTGTAGGGGATTATTTCCACCTGAATGCTTATCAACAAATAATTTTAGCTTTGTCTCGTCACTATCAGCCAATTCAAGCATATTTCTGATTACCAAAATTACAAGATTATCACCAACCGCAACTTCTATTTGTGGAATTCGTTCGCGAATACTCAGACTAGCGACAAGTTCCCGCAAAGATGGAATTAACCCCGAAACATATTCCGGTAAAATCTTACATTCAAGCATGTCTGCAACATATGAAGAAGCTTTTTCTCTAAATCCAACTAATGCGCCACCTTTCTTGATTACAAAGCGTGCCGATAATCTTGCCCGATGACGATACCCCCAAGATTTGCCCTCTATTGGCGGTAGAATTTCTCCTGCTTCAACTTTACCAATATGTTTCAGGTTATCAATCAGCACCTGCTGTTTGATCTGAATTTGCGCATCAAAACTAATGTGCTGGAGAGAGCAACCACCACACATCCCACAATTTGGACATTCTTGTGCGACACGATCTTTACTTGGAGTAAGAATTTCAATGATTTTTGCTTTATCAAAGCTTGGCTTCCGTTTGATGATTTCAGCCAAAACCTCTTCACCAGCTAAAGCACCATCGATAAACACGGTTTTACCATCTAACCGCGCAACCCCTTTTCCTTCATAATCTACTGACTCTATTAATAATCTATGTTGTTCTGTCATTGTCTAACCTTTTAGTTGCTAACTTTACAGGCACAGCCACCACAATAATTTTCATTATTGGCTATATCTGTACCATTTATACGTAAAAACCCATTAAAACTATTCTGATTACAGCCGCTTGGATGAACAAAGTGAATGCCTAGCTTACCATTTGACTTGAATACTTTACCACATGCCTCAACACTACTCCCAAGCGGATAATTCTGGCTAAAGTCAGAAATTATCCCGACATCACGTAGTGAACTAAGTTGCGCCAGTGTAATATTCCGATAATAGAGGTTATCTACAACCACCTTATAGGTTTCTCCATTAGCATCCTTAATGAAGAATTGGGTATGTGTCATCGGATAACCAGTATTGCTATAGTTTTTCGCAGTATTAAACTTGAATACTGGCTTGCCGGGCAGTTGAATGATAGTTCCACTGATTAGCGTACATTGTTTTGGTATTTTTTGGGCATTTGCCAGCAAAAAGCTGCCTGATATTATGGCAGCTAAGAATAATTTTTTTAGAATATTCATAATAATCCCGCTAGTATTCAACTCCAGCATTATGCGCCTGCTCATCAGCATGGTAACTCGAACGAACCAAAGCACCAACCGCAGCATGTTTGAAGCCAATTTTATAGGCAAAATCTTCCAAACCTTTGAATTCATCAGGAGTAACATAACGTAAAACTGGTGAATGATGTTTAGATGGCTGCAAATACTGTCCAATCGTAATCATTTCAATATCATGTTCGCGCATCATAACCATCAATTCGCGAATTTCTTCATTAGTCTCACCCAAACCAACCATAATTCCTGATTTAGTTGGAATATCTGGACAACGAGCTTTAAATTCTTTTAGTAGATTTAACGAATGCTGTAAATCTGAACCTGGACGTTGAGCTTTATACAGGCGTGGCACTGTTTCTAGGTTATGATTTAAAACATCTGGTGGATTAGCTGTTAAAATATCTAACGCTTTATCTAGACGACCACGAAAATCAGGAACAAGAGTTTCAATCTTAGTCTGTGGACGAACTTCACGAATCGCATTAATGCAGTCAACAAAATGTTGTGCCCCACCATCACGTAAATCATCGCGATCAACACTGGTAACTACAACATATTTCAGATTAAGAATCTCTACTGAACGCGCAAGTTCTTTTGGTTCATCAGGATTTAACGGATTTGGTCTGCCATGCCCTACATCGCAAAATGGACAGCGGCGAGTACAAATATCACCCATAATCATAAAGGTAGCCGTACCTTTATTGAAACATTCGCCAATATTTGGACAACTAGCTTCTTCACAAACTGTATGCAGCTTATGTTCTCTTAAAAGATTCTTTACACGGTTAAAGTTTTCTCCGGTAGGCAATTTTACCTTAATCCACTCTGGCTTCTTTAATGGTTCAGCTAGAGGAACTACCTTGATTGGGATTCGGGCTAATTTCTTCTCATCACGTAGCTTTATTCCTTGAGTATTTTCATCACTCATTATTTATCCTTAGTTATGGCATATAAACGTTTAATTATAGCAGACATCTGAAAATCCTGCTTTTAATTATTGAAGCTCATCCATGCAAAAACGCGGTTTTAAAAAAAAACTGCCTTCATTTATACTCTCGCCGTGTAAAACAAATTCAAGGGAGACTTTAATGAAACATTCAAAATTACCTTTATTAGTTGCTTTAGTTGCTGGTTTGGCGGCATGCAATAGCGGTGGTGGAAATACTAATTCAAATAGTAATCAAATACAAAGTACGACAAATACCAATACATTATCCTCTAAATCAGCTTTTTCCTCTGGATCAAATAATATTCTCTTACCCTATGTTCAATTAAATGTTGATGAACAGGATCGTTTTTACTGGTACAAAGGGGCATCTTCACCGGATACTAATAATGCGGTTGCAACTTTTGGTAGTTACTTCCCTGAAAGTAGTGATGCTACTCCAGCCAGTTCTTTTACTGTTAGCGGTGATAATAATTTACAGGCTTTCTTTGGTACGGCAGAAAGTATGTCGATCTACCAAACAAAACCATTGATGAAAACTGATTTTACTAATTTTGCTAAAGATTCTGATTGCCAAATACTAGATAATGATCCAAATAAATTAGCTTGTAACCTTACAATAAATGCAAGTGCTGGTTTATTTGGTACTGTAGGAAACCTACCTGTAATTCTCTATGCTGGTTTACGTGCATACAATGTCGAAGAAATGATTCGTGATTTTTCTGGCTCTGCCGATGCAAATGGAAAATTTGATGGTAATCCTATTCGCCAAGGTAGATGGGATAAAGATAATAATGCAGATAATACAAATGAGCCGTATTATATGGAAATCTCAGCTACTCCTGCTGATTTTTCTTCAAAAACGACTATTGTTGACCTGCATAAATATTTTTACAGCCCAGATAATCAGGAAACATTTTCATTTGATGCTAGCAAGCTAAATGCTGGGGTAGCAACCAGTTGTAATATTGTAAAAATAACTGGTATTGATTCACAAGCTAAAAGTAATCCGGTGCAATGTTCAGACAGTTTATTTAGCATTGATGGTAGTGGTAATCTACAAGCAAGCAACCTAACTGCGGGTGTTTATCAAATTAACGTTAAAGCAAGCGAAAAAAATGAACAAGACTGGCAAACATTTTACCTGAATGTAGCTACTACTAACCCTAGTCTTTCTGATTGGAGAAACGGTGCAGTTGCGACATCAAACCTAGTGGGTGATTTTCCGTCAATTTATGTTTATTCAAGTCAAGACCCAGATAAAAAAGGCGCAAATGCAGCAACTACTTGGCCAACAGACTATCAGACTTATGGTTCAGACTTACAAAAAATAAATACAACGGCGATGACTACCCATCCGATTAAAACTGCTTTGGCTGAGATTATTAGTATGACATATACCTTTACTCCAGCTGAATCTTCAGAATATAAAATAAGCTTCTGGAAACTTAGCCCAAATAGTAATCCGGAAAGCCAAATTACAGCAACAGGGGTTGGTACCAATCGTTCAGATAGTGATTTTGCCAGATGGATTGGTGATTTAATTGACCCAACAAAAGGTGCTTTTGCGAGTAAAGGGGTTGGCTTAACGCTTAATTACGATTTTGATAATCAGGTTAAGGCAGACTTAGTTGGTTTTAATCCAGAACAGCAGGATATAGTAGCAGACACCATTGTTCATCCAATTGTTTATGCTTCACAAGTTAATCCAAATTATAAAATTGATGGCTTGGCAATGGATCTTGAAGCCGGCTTTAACCAGATTAATGCCGCAATAACATTTAAAAAAGTTGCGGATCGTTTGGCATATCATGGTAAATGGTTTAATTATTTCTATTTCTCAGATGTATTTAATCCTTTATTGGTGTCTTCTTTTGGTCCACTTGGAGTTGCTAATTTCTCAACTTATGATGTTGGGCAATACCGTGCGCCACAATCAACAGGTGATCAGACAGGAATGGTTCCCTATACGGCTGATACCTATCAGGGAGCATTTAATACAGCTGAAGCAGCTAGTATTTATAATGCTTTCTCTACCGATGCTAATGGTGGATTATGCGACCAGCTAAAAAGTGGCGATATGCTACCCGTAGGTTACTGTAGCCTTAGTCTAAATGATTCTATCTCAGAAAATAATCGTAAATTTAATGGTAACTACCATACAGTATCAACGGAGCAGGCAATGACTGATTTTGATGGTAAATATTCACCAATTCTGCCATTAGCTGCTTCCGCAACTGAATGGAATAATGTCGAAATGTGGAACCCTGACTTCACTATTCCTGCTGGTAGCCAGCATGTATCAGGAGTGTTGATAAATAATAGTGCTTGTGCTGGAATTAGTAATCAATTTTTACAGGCTCATGAAAGTGATTTAAATAATCAGTCATCCCCTGCCTACGGTCAATTGGCAAAATGTTTAATGGCGGATACTATGGTTGGTTCAGTTCCAGTGCAAACCTTTAGCCATTGTGGTAACCAAATGGGAAATAGCGAATCAATTCCATACGCACAATGTATCTTGGTATCAAATATTCCGGGTAAAGGAATAGATGATCAAGATGTTAAGCATCCTGTATCGACTGATTATGCTAAAAATAACCTGCAAGTATATGCAAGCACTATCCAGCATCAAACTGGTTACTCCGTATTTGCGCTGGAAACTCCTGCGGCAGCCACTTCTGGAGCATTTGGTTCAGCAACTATACCAAATAAAAATGTGCAGGAGCCTTGGTATATTGGCTATAACTATACACCATCCACAAATCCAAAAGATGGTGAACCATATGATCCAGAATATAGCCCACAAGCTAGCGATCAAGAATGGCAGGCATTTGCAACTGTTATAAATAACTACTATAGCAATAAATGATTATTCTAAAAACAGCTCTAAATGAGCTGTTTTTTTTATTCTAAGTAATACTTACTTTTATCGAATAAATTGCAATAATACTTTTACACTATGTTCCAACTTTAACGATTAAAGCTTTGGTTAGATATAGTAATAATTAAGCCCCTTGTATTAAAGGGGCTATGACTGTAAATGATCTGGCTAACTAAAAATATTAGTTGACAACCCAACTATTAGAGAAAGTATGTACATTATTCAAAATAATAATTGCACCACCAGATAAATTAATTTGAATACCAGTGCTCGTATCTTGGGTAGAATATGTTTGTCCACTAAAATTGAGTCGATCCCCATTATTCCCATTAAAATCTTCAATTGTATTTGTGCCACCATTGACATTGAATATAAACGTATTTGCACCACCACCACCAAATATTTGGTTATCAAATGATTGCGTTATCCTTAATACATCATTAGTTAGCCCACCCCAAATTGGCATCCCTTGACCTTGAATTTGTGCCGCTATATTATAGCCACTAGGGCTCCAGTATATCTGGTTATAAGTATTATCCGCACTATCCCTAAATAGTACATAATCATAATAACCTCCTGCGGCTGTTGCTGGAGATAAGATAAGATCCTCTTTAAGATAGACGATCTCTTTCTTCCAGCCAGCTGGTAGTACTGCACTTTCAAAAGCATTATATACACCGATGGCACTTTCCTGCCCGGAAGCCTGCATAATGTACTTATTACCCCACTGATCAGTAATAAAATAGCGTGGAATGGGAATTGCACCAGGTTGCCCCGTTGGAATATCACTTTCATTAGCATAGTATTTCATATACTGTGCCTTATAATTAGATGTCATTTTTATTACACCTGGCGGAGGGGTTGTTACCAAAATTGCAGCATTATAAGGATCAATAGAATTTACGCCTGTAACAGCATTAAAACTTTCTTTGTTATATGGCCACATTGCGCTAACAGTATTAGTCATTTGTACCCAAGTATATCCATCCGAAGTAGTAATATATGTATATTGTCCAACAGGATCTCCTGGGGATGCAATTAAAGACTGTTCATTAAATTGCAAATAGCGAGTAGTATTTTTTAGATATCCTTGTGGTGGAGTATAAGATGGCCATGATTCGGCAGAAATAGGATTAGTCCCTCCAGACTTATAGGTTGGAATTGGCACCGTCGGAGTTAAAATTGAGGACTCCACATAGTATATTTCCTGAGCATCCTGTAACGCTACCCAGTTGATCCCAGAGCCAGATGAACCACTACTGCCACTGCTGCAAGATGCAACTATACCTCCAAACACACCTCCAATAGTTAGTGTAATTAATAAATTATGTAACTTTGGCTTTTTCATCGAAACCCCTTTATTAATAAGCTTTTTTCAATAAAACTAATTTTTTATGTCTTTGCATTTTAACATTATTTTTTGCCAAATATTCATCCTTTTAGGATATTTATTTTTGGATTAACCAGTATAAAGAGTGCGTGATTCTTATGCCAAAATTTTATTTATCCTTATATTAAAAGAGGAATTATAAATTTTGTTATAATTTAGTATTTACTATCTGATTGATAATATGAAACACACCATAGCCCAGCAACGCGACTGGATTTACCGTGCAGTAGGACTTCTTTCTTTTAATGGTGGTCTGGTTAGCATGGTTACATTCGTTAGTTTTATCCATAATTCGGTTGGCTATGTAACTGGAAACATTTCTTTTGCTGCCGAAGCATTTGCCAATGGCAATATTCTAGCGTTTAAGGGGTTTTTGCTTGCTTTATTGGCATTCTTATTTGGGTCAATAATTAGTGGCGTGATCATCCCCATAGATAATGCTGAACGAGGTAGCAACTATAACATTGCTTTAATTCTTGAGATAATTTGTATTATTTGTGGCGGAATTGGACTTAAAACTGGTTTTGATTCAGCACGCTATTTTTTAGCAATTGCAATGGGTATTCAGAATGCACTTACCACCTATTATGGCAAGTCAATCATCCGTACGACGCATATGACTGGTACTATGACAGATCTCGGGATTATCCTTGGGCACTGGATACGGGGAAATGCAGTTGAAAAATGGCGGATAGTTGTTTATTTAAGTCTCTTGACAGGTTTCTTTACTGGTAGTGTCGTGGGTGCTGTTGCCTACAAATTTATTGGTTATGGAACACTGATAGTTTCAGTGCTATTATGTATGGTAATGCTACGTTTTAGTCATGCTGACATATTAAAAAATACTTAGGTATAAAGAATGATAATGGTAAAAAAACTCTGGATAATTTCTCCTCTAGCCTTAATGATAGGCTGCTCTTATTTTTCACCAGACTATCATAAGCCGAATGTTGCCATTCCTCAGTCATGGTCAGTACAAAACCCTAATTTATCAACGATTAGTGAAAGCCTACCTTACTTGGCTTGGTGGCAAAAATTTAATGACCCATTATTAAATAGCTATATTGAAAGTGGTCTAAAAAATAACCTGACAATTGAAATGGCAAAAGCCAATCTTGAGGCTGCACAGGGGCAATTGCTAACAGTTAAATTAAACTGGATTCCGATGCTAAACCTTTTTGGTGGTTACATTAACGGAAATACACAAAATAATTTTGCCCCAATCGGTAATCTTGGGCTAGTTAATAATACCGGAGCTTTTTTTGCCGTATTACCTGCTTATACGATAAATCTTTTTACTAATTATACTTTACAGAAACAAGCTGGATATAATGTCGAAGTTGCCAAAAATGCAGAATTGAGTATTCGCCTTGCAGTAATTGGCCAAGTCGCTGCTGCCTATTTTACGATTCTTGCACAAAGACAACTTTTAGCACAATTTAATCAGCTTGAGGATGATGCCAAAGAGCTAGTTAGTATTACCGAAGCAATGGACAAGCAAGGGTTAGCCAATAGCATTAGTATTGAAGAATTACGCAGTAAACAGCAGCTAGTCAGTGGACAATTGGCAATAATCAACAAGAATCTGGCGGCAGCAGGAAACGCTCTCCGCTATCTAATTAATCAACCTCCCGGTAAAACAATTACGGCAGCTAATTTTGATAACATCAATCCAAAGCAAGTTATTCCGGGTAATCTGCCAGTTGCCGTAATTGCATCGAGACCGGATGTAATGAAAGCCGAAGCACAGCTAAAAGCCGCCAATGAAGGTATCAGTGTCGCTTCAAGTGCATTGTTGCCCGGAGTAAATCTTAATTATTTCTTTGCCCAAGGTGCTGGTTCACAAACATTTAATAATCCTGAGCCAGTGCCAACGGTTAGTAGTACTAATAGTAACCAACAAAGTTATTATGCGGCTTATGCCAACTGGACTATTGCGCCAAGTGTTTTTGGTCAGATTGATACCAATACCGCAGTATTTAAGTCTGCACTAGCAAATTATAAACAGGTAGTAAATACCGCCTTACATGAAGTTGATAATGCATTGGCAAATAATAATGGTTATAATCTTAAGATGGCAGCTGATACCCTTGCCTATAAAAATCTGGAAAGTGCAGTAGATACCAAAAAAGCTATGTATAATAAGGGGCTTACAACCTATATGCTAGTCTTGGCTAGCAAAATCGAAAAAGATATTATGGCAATCGATATTACTCAAACCAGATTACAACAGATGCTTTCGCTGGTGGTGTTATATCAAGGACTTGGTGGTGGCTATATGCTTGAATCTGAGGCAGTTATTAGAAAATCAGAAACTGGAAAAAACTAATGAAAATAAAAAGACGCAAACTTAATTTTGCGATGGTTATATTTATGCTAGGCGGATTAATCGCACTAGCTTACTTTACTACGTATCTATTTACCGTAACTGATGAGGCATTTGTTGTTGAAAATATGACACCAATTTCTTCAGCCGTAGGTGGACATATTGAGAAAATTTTTGTCGAAAATGGGCAAGTACTCAAAAAAGGTGATCCAATATTACAAATTAGTCCGGAAAAGTATCATCTTGAATACGCAGGAGTGACCGCACAGTATGAACAGGCAAAAGTTGGGATAGAGGTAATAAAAAAAAGGATTGAAGTTACTACCCTTGATCTTAAAGCAGCACAAGATCAGTTAGCTAGGATGCGTTATGAATATCAACAGAAAAATGATAAATCAGTAAGTAAAGGCGTTCCAGGACTTGAACTAAAAATGTTGGAATATAATATTAAATCTCAGGAAAATGTAGTTGCCGGACTTCAAAAACAGATTGAGCTGGAAAAGGTTGAACTAAAACAAGCAAATGTTGGAATTGAGACATTAAAAGTTGCCAGCGAAAAAGCCGCTATGGATGCTGCAGACACAATAGTACGAGCGCCAGCTAATGGCTACATTCAGAATCTATATATTGGCGTTGGAACGTCTGCCTTACCACATGAAGGATTATTTAATTTCATTGATACTGCTAATACTTACATTCAGGCAAATTTTAATGAGACCGACCTAGCTGGAGTAAAAGCTGGAGATAAAGTCGTGATTTTTCCACGCGCATACCTTGGACGTAAGATATTTCATGGTGTAGTTATGTCGGATAACTGGTCAGTCGATAGGCAGCATGTTATTCCACTAAAAGAGACTCAGATAGTTTTTTCTGCTAATCATTGGCTTAATTTGCCGCAACGGATGCCAGTACAGATTAAAGTGGTGGATACTGATTCACGCTATCCACTTCGTCCCGGTATGAGTGCCTACGTTTATATCAAAGGTAAATAAAAGAAACTGAAACCACCGTCAAGGTGGTTTTTCTTTACCCCAATTATATCAAATACTTCCCTCAATCAACAAAAGTGATGATTGTTGAATTTTTTGTTTCCCGCTAAAATCCTGTTAAGTAAAAAATAACTTTTTAAGGGTTTTAACATGAAAGCAAAAATTATCAGTCTAGCAGTAGCCGCAGCAGTTGGCCTATCCGCATGTAATAGTGGTGGTGGAGCTCATGCCGATAATGGCTTTGATTCTACATCAGTTTCTAATAATCCCTCATTATCAACAAGTAGTCTCAAA
>JBDHRI010000010.1:0-24895 GCA_039807465.1 Burkholderiales bacterium
TAATGAGCGATATATCTTAAACCGCTGAAGATATGGTAGATCTCTAAGTCTAACCTTGGTATAAAGTAATTTTTTTAAACGTTTTAGCATAATTTAACCGTCAATCCTTGATGGTTTTACTTACTATCATTGTACCACAAGTATTACCGAAAATATTTACCATTGTTCGGATTCTATCAACTACCCGATCAAGTGGCATTAAAATTGCAATCGCAGATAATGGAATATTTGCCATCCCAAAAACAGTAACAAAACTTACCATGCTGGTTTCAGGAATCCCACCTACAGCAATGCCTGTGAGGATACAAGCCACAGCAAGTAATACTTGCTGGATAAAGTCCGGATGAATACCCAGAATATGCATAAAAAACAGGCAAGCAG
Source organism: Burkholderiales bacterium (assembly GCA_039807465.1). Taxonomy (GTDB): domain Bacteria; phylum Pseudomonadota; class Gammaproteobacteria; order Burkholderiales; family UBA11063; genus Aquella. The sequence continues at coordinate 382 of JBDHRI010000010.1, forward strand.
CCATTTCATACATCATACCAGAAGCAAAATTCATAGAAGCACAGATAGGTAACATAAAATTAACTACTTTTGGTTTACCTCCCAGTTTAACAGCCTTCTCCAAAGCAATCGGTAGTGTTGCGAGCGAACTTGACGAAACAAATGCAGTAGTAAATATTGGAACACCTTCTTCAAGAAGTGTTTTTACATTTAAGCTCTTATATAGTGTAACCACCAGAATTACCTGCCAAAGAAAATGCAGAAATAAGCCACAGAAAAATAACCCAACAAATTGTAATAATGCAACCAAATTAGCAGATAATGCCCCACTTAAATAGCTATCCGCAACCGAAGTACCAATCATCACAAAAATTGCCAATGGTGCTATATACATCACCCCATTTAGTAAAGCAAGAAATAACTCACGGGTACTTTGCATCACATCAAGTACGGGTCTAGCTTTTTCGCGATGTAGCGCACAGGTTAAACCAAAGAGTATCGAAAATACAACTATTGGTAACACATCAAAATTTGCTAGTGATTTGAAAATATTTGAAGAAAACAGGTAATTAAAAATATGCGTTGGATCAATCGCAGTTGAAGTTGAATCTGTATATTTAGCACCGCTTAATAAGCCACTGGCACTCACATTGCCACCAATATGAATCAGATTAAATAAGCTCATCCCAATAGTAACAGCAATTATCTCAGTTATGAGAATGTATATTACCGAGTTTCGAGCAACTTGCTTTAGATCATGCAACTGATCCAGATGTCCGATAGTAACAATTAAAGAGGTTAGTACTATTGGCAGCGCACATAATTTAAGGAGGTTTATAAAGGAATCACTAATAAACTGTAACTGACTAAACATTTGCGGCTCAATGATTCCGAGTGTAAAGGCTAAGATAACAGCAACAAGAATTATTTTCCCCTGATGACTTCGATATAATTTAAGCACAATCAGGCTCCTTTAATTGCAGATTCCATAAATTAGCATAATAACCATTTAATCCAATCAGCTCTTCATGAGTTCCTGATTCAATTATCTTACCTTCTTCAAGTACATGAATTTTATCTGCATTGACAATTGTTGACAATCGGTGGGCAATAACTATTGTGGTTCGATCTTTGGCAACATGTTCCATCGCCTTTTGGATAAGATCCTCAGTCTGATTATCCAAAGCCGAGGTTGCCTCATCCAAAATCAGGATTGCTGGATTCTTAATTATCGCGCGCGCAAGCGCAATCCGCTGCCGCTGTCCACCAGATAATTTTTGCCCACGTTCACCAACTAAGGTATTATAACCCTCAGGTAACTGACTAATAAAGCCATCAGCTTCAGCTAATTTGGCAACCCGAATAATTTCTTCCAATGTAGCATTAAATGTACCATAAGCAATATTATCAGCAATAGTCCCATCAATCAAGAATGTATCTTGACTAACCAGACCAATCTGCTGACGTAATTCGGCTAGCTGCAATGAAGTTATTTCCTGATTATCAATCAAAATTTGACCAGAATTGTAGCTATAAAAACGCAGTAATAATTTAACTATAGTTGATTTACCTGAACCAGTACTACCAACAAAAGCGACCGTCTCACCACTTTTGACATTAAACGATAAATCACTAAAAAGCTTGTCCCGCTCATGATAGGCAAAATCAATCTGCTTAAATTCAATTTCCCCACGACATGGCAATATAAGCTGATTTGGTCCAGAAACAATATGTACAGGTGCATTTAATAAACCCATTACCCGATTGATTGCTGCCATTGAACGCTGATACATATCTGTTACTTGCGCCAAATAAGTAAGAGGCCACAACAAACGCTGTGATAAAAATATCAAAATACTATACGAGGCAACTTCTATTTTTCCATCAATCGTTAATAAACCGCCATAAATTAGAGCGCCCAGAAAGCCAAGCATAACCGCCATCCGGATTACTGGCGTTACCGCCGCTGACATAATAATGGCTTTTTTATTCGCATCAGCATATTTCTGGCTAAGTTTAGTTATTTGACTTAATTCATGAATTTCAGTAACAAATGCCTTGATTATCGGTAGCCCAGATAAATTAGTATTTAATTTACTATTTAGTTCACCCGCTGAATTACGTACACTTAAATAGCGTGGCGCAAGCTTTTTGCGAAAATAGAAAACCCCAATTACAATTAAAGGCATTGGTAAAAAGCTTAATACAGCAACCTCTGCAGATATCATAAAAAATATAATACTGATAATAATAGTTGAAGATATTATTTGTAGAATCTGGTTAATTCCATCATTGATAAATCGCTCGAGTTGATTAATATCATCATTAAGAATCGCCATCAAATTACCTGTTGCCTGATTTTCAAAATACTCAAGCTCAAGCTTCTGCACATGTGAATAGGCATCAAGGCGCATATCATGTTGTAAATGTTGCGCCAGATAACACCACTTTAATGAATAGAGATACTGAAATAATGATTCCAGCACCCAAGTAAGCCCGGTAAATAAACCAAGTATAACTATCTGCCATTTTACATCATGAATGCCAATCTTGGCTAATAATGAATCCTGCCGTTTGACAATCACATCAACCGCAACTCCGATTAAAACCTCAGGAAGAATATCAAAAGATTTATTCAATAGCGAATATAGTGAAGCAATAATAATATCTTTACGATATTTACCACTATAACGAAAAAGTTTTAATAGAGGGTGCATACTTAGGTTTATCCAGCAATATTTCTTACATTATTGGCAATATTCATCGAAATATTGTCAAGTGGCAAATCATTATCATCATAAGCAAATGGGTTTTCAAGCTCATCTGCTACAGCTTCAAGCCCCCACAAGACATAAATCATAACAATAATCATAGGAATAACAAAAAAACCAAATGTCCCAGCCCAGCCAAATGGAAATATTAACATGTAGAAAAATAACGCCTGTTTTATTAAAACATTAAAAGGCAATGGAACTGGGGTATTAAGAATTTTCTCACAAGCACCCAAAACATCAGTAAATGCACCTAAATTCTCGCTTAACACCAAAAACTGTTCCAATTCAATTTTCCCCTCTTGCCGACACTTACTAAGTATCCGGTTCATCTCACGCAAAAGGATATTCGGTAAATGATCCTGCTGAGTATGTGGCACCTGAAGCTCATCCATGATTTCCATACAGTTATCAATTTCCCGCCGTAAATGACATTTTAGTAGCTCCGGGAATCTGGCAAGGTATTCCTTAAATTCCGGATAATTATTTAAACCAAGAAAAGCATCAAAGCGCAATGCTAGATTACGTGCGTTATTGGTAAGCTGCCCCCATAAACCACGCCCTTCCCACCAGCGGGCATAAGCAGTATTTACCCGAAAAGCAATCATGATTGAAAGTACAAAATTAAATAGCAGATGAAACTGTCCAAGATAAGCAAAGTCATTAATAATACTATAATAATCATGGAGAAAATATTCTGCGGCACTAACTAACGAAGCATAAATAATCATTAGTATTACAATTGGTCTTAGGCGTCTAAATACATTTTCCTGATGAAAATTAAATAAAAAATGCACCCATGCCTTTGGATCATAGATTTTAATAGGCATTGTTATTTGCTCTCCGTCAAAATTTCACTCACATTTTTCCCTTTCAAGCTAGCGCTAATTGCCTGATTCATTCTTCGACTAGCAAAGTCATTACTTACATCATTTAGCTGATTCGTTAAGATTTTGATTTGACTGGTAGCTTCTGTATAGTCTTCTACAATTCTGGCAATTTTAATTTTCAACTGCATACTCACATGGCTGATTTTATCCATTTCACCATCAAGAAGTAAATCTGAATCTTCAATCATTGCTTTCTCTATTGAATCAATCAAGGCTTTGGCATCAACAATCGCTTCCTGATAAAGCCGAATTTGCATGTCTTTATCTGCATTATCAATTGACTCAGTCAGCATATTTTGAATTTCATCATCAGATAAGCCATAACTTGGTTTTACCTCAATCTGACTAATAATCCCGGTGCTCATTTCCTTAGCACTTACGGTTAATAGCCCATCAGCATCTATCTGATAAGTAATTCTAATCCGTGGCTGTCCAGCAACCATTGGTGGAATTCCGCGTAATGTAAACCTAGCAAGTGAACGACAATCAGCAACCATTTCACGCTCACCCTGCACAACATGGACTGTCATCGCCGTTTGCCCATCTTTATAAGTAGTGAACTCCTGTGCTCTAGCTACCGGAATTGCTGAATTACGTGGAATGATCTTTTCAGTAAGACCGCCCATAGTTTCAACGCCAAGGGATAATGGTGTTACATCAAGAAGAAGCCAATCATCCTTGGTGTTCCCAGCCAAAACATTAGCTTGAATACTAGCACCAATTGCCACAACCTCATCTGGATTAATTGTAGTAAGCGGCTCTTTAGCAAAAAAATCTCTAACTGCATAGCGGACTGGCAAAAGCCTAGTTGAACCACCAACCATAATAATCTCACTAATATCATCTTTGGTCAATTTTGCATCGCGTAATGCTTTTTTTACTGGCAACATGGTTTTTTGCACAAGATTATGCACAATCTCTTCAAATTCAGAACGTGTTATTGAAATATTTACAATTTTCTTATTGGAGAGTACCACATTCAAGGCAACTTTTTCTTTTTGCGAAAACTGCTCCTTAACTTCTCTTGATTTTACTAGTAGTAAAGCAGTATCTTCATCATTTAATTGTGATAAATTTGATTTTTGCAATATATAACAAAATAAACGATGATCAAAATCATCTCCGCCCAAATGGGTATCACCACTAACGGCAAGTACCTCAAAGACACCTTTATTTAAACGTAGGACAGATACATCAAAAGTGCCACCGCCCAAGTCATAGACTAGAAATATACCTTCTTGCTTACTATCAAGACCATAAGCTATAGCTGCGGCAGTTGGTTCATTAAGAAGTCTTAAAACATTTAACCCCGCTAACTCAGCTGCATGTTTGGTTGCAATCCGCTGTGCATCGTCAAAATAGGCAGGAACGGTAATAACTGCCCCAACAGCTTCCTCACCTAAAGATTCGGTTGCCAACATTTTTAGGCTTCTCAATATATCAGCTGACACCTGCACCGGGTCTTTAACTCCCTGACGGGTGTTAATCTGAATATGACCAGCCTGATTTACAAATTTATATGGATAGGTAATTTCCGGATCAAGATCAGCAAAACTTCTACCCATAAATCTTTTTACCGAAACAACTGTATTTGCAGGGTCAGTTACCCTTAGCTTCTGAGCTGCACGACCAACTAAAACTGTATCATCTCCATAATTTACTACCGATGGGATTAAATTATTCCCATCAGAATCAGACAACACCACCGCTTCACCACTTTTAACTGTAGCCACCAGCGAATTGGTAGTTCCAAGATCAATTCCTATTGCAATGTTTCTCTGATGCGGAACTCCAGACATTTCTGGTTCTGCAATTTGTAATAATGCCATACTTCCCTACTTATTCTAGATTTCTGCAATACTGGCTGCAACCAGTTGCTGTAATTTCACATAAAATGATAACTGTTTTATAGGTTCAACAATTAAATCAAGCTTATTACTAATAAATAGCTCGTTTATTTGTTGAACTAAGTTTTGTTCTTTAAATTGTAATTGATTTTCTATCGTCAAAAGCTGATCAAAATCCTGATTATCTTTGGCCTCATCAATTGCTTCCCGTACCTCTATCTGTTCCAGAAGAAATTCATGATTAAATCTAGTTTCGTGGACCAAGTCTATTTCAATTCCCCGTAATTTTAACAGATACAAAGCCCTTAATAGTGGACTAGAAAGTGTCGAATATGCCTCATTTATATAACTGGAAAGCATTAAAGACTGATTTGCTATCTCTGTAGCCTGACTAGAGTACTTATCCGGATGATATTGTTTTTGCAGTTCACGCATATTATTTTGTATTTGTTCAAGATTAATAGCAAATACAGGCTCAATATTAAATAATTCAAAAAAATTTAGTTTTAACAGCTTATCCATATTCAATTCATTCTTCAAATTCTGACTAACAATATTATAAGGCATAAATAAAGTAAAAGCCCCATTAAGGGGCTTTTACTTTATTTATTTTGCTTATACAGTGAAACTTTCACCACAACCACATTCATCTTTTACGTTAGGATTTGTAAATTTAAACCCCTCCTGTAAACCTTCTTTGGTATAATCAAGCACCGTACCATCAAGATATTTGAGACTTTTCTGATCAACAAATATTTTTATCCCATTTGAATCAAATACCTCATCATCTGGATTTGAATTATCTACAAACTCTATTTTATAGGCAAGTCCAGAACAGCCACTAGTCCTTACCCCTAGCCGCAATCCAATTCCCTTGCCGCGCTTAGCTAAGAAAGCCTGAACCCGACTTGCTGCTTTTTCAGTTGCACTAATCATATTATCACTCACTTATTTTCCGTGCTTAGCCTGATAATCAGCTATTGCAGCTTTTATTGCATCTTCTGCCAAAACTGAACAGTGTATTTTTACTGGTGGTAACTCTAGCTCATCAGCAATCTGACTATTTTTGATAGTTTTAGCTTCATCAAGAGATTTACCTTTTAACCACTCAGTTACAAGTGACGAAGAAGCAATTGCCGAACCACAACCATAAGTTTTAAATTTAGCATCCTCAATAACGCCATTATCGCCAACTTTAATTTGCAGCTTCATAACATCACCACAAGATGGTGCACCAACCATACCAGTACCTACATGAGGATCATTCTTATCAAGTGCCCCCACATTACGAGGGTTTTCATAATGATCAATTACTTTGTTTGAATAAGACATTTTAAATTCCTTTTAATGCAAAATTACGTCACGTTGAGTATCATGTGAATCCCATTGGAAATTTTCCACATCAATACCATCTTGAAACATCTCCCATAATGGCGAAAGTTCACGTAGTTTTGCTACTTTTTCCTGCAATAATTTAATTGTATAATCTATTTCTTCTTCAGTATTAAATCTACCGATACTGAAACGAATCGAACTATGTGCCAATTCATCATTTCGTCCAATTGCACGAAGCACATATGAAGGCTCAAGAGATGCCGAAGTACATGCCGAACCACTAGATACGGCAATATCTTTAATCGCCATCATTAATGATTCACCTTCTACAAAATTGAAGCTAACGTTCAAGTTTTGTGGTACACGATGCTCTAAATCACCATTAACATATATTTCTGGGATTGCTTGTAAGCCAGTTAGTAATTTATTCTGTAAATATTTGAGTTTTGGCAACTCAGTAGCCATTTCAGCTTTAGCAATAGCAAAAGCTTCACCCATGCCAACGATTTGATGTGCTGGCAAAGTACCTGATCTAAATCCTCGTTCATGTCCACCACCATGGATAAGCGGTAATAATCGAACCCTTGGTTTACGTCTTACATAAAGCGCACCAACACCTTTTGGTCCATATACCTTATGTGCCGAAAAACTCATCAAATCAACATTAAGATCAGCAAGACTGAAGTCAACTTTACCTATCGCCTGAGCTGCATCGACATGAAAGATAATACCTTTTTCACGGCATAATTGACCAATTGCCGAAATATCCTGAATTACTCCAATTTCATTATTGACAAACATAACCGAAGCAATTATCGTATCTGGTCGGATTGCGGCAGCAAATTTAGCAATATCAATAAGCCCATTTGTCTCAGGAGATAGATAGGTTACCTCAAAACCAATCCGCTCCAACTCACGCATGGTATCAAGGGTAGCCTTATGCTCTGTTTTAACAGTAATCAGATGCTTACCTTTTTCCTGATAAAATTCAGCAGCGCCCTTAAGTGCCAAATTAATTGACTCCGTTGCACCAGATGTCCAGATAATTTCTTTACTATCACAGCCAACAGCATCAGCAACCTGCTGACGGGCATTTTCAACAGCAGCCTCAGCTGTCCAACCAAACGAATGCGAACGCGATGCCGGATTCCCAAAATCATCTGTCAGATATGGCAACATTTTAGCCAGCACCCGAGGGTCAATTTTTGTGGTTGCCGAATTATCCAGATAGATTGGCAATTTAATTTTCATTCAACTTAATTCCTTGTTAATTTGGGCAAAACATAATTTTTGCAGGCTCATTAGCATCTGCTTTTTGAATTAGATCTTTTAAGGTGATTTTATCCAGATAACTATATAATTCAGAGGTTAATCCAGCCCATAAATCATGAGTAAGACACTTGCGGTTATCTTTGCAATTTTTATCACCACGACAAGTTCTAGCATCCATATCTTCATCAACCGCTCGAATGATTTGTGATATATTTATTTCATCCAGATTTCGATTAAGCATATAACCGCCACCAGGACCCTTGTAACTTTTTACCACTTGGTTTTTGCGCAGTTTAACAAATAATTGTTCTAGATATGAAAGAGATATATTTTGCCTTTCACTAATATTATATAGTGTAATAGGTCTTGAATTACTTTCACTATAAATGGCTATATCTAATAATGCAGTAACTGCAAACTTACCTTTTGTAGTCAGCTTCATAACCGTAATAAACCTATAAAAAATTATTGGCACGGATTTTACATTAACCCACTAACTTTGTCAAGTATATAACATTATTTATTTTAGCTATATTTAAGTCAGTTACCATGCCAATATTATACAATATCCGACAATTTTAGTCAACTTCTCAAAAAGTCTGCTTATCACATTGCAAACAGTAGTAAAATAAGCACTAGTCATGTAAGTAGGTTAGAAAAATGAAACGTATCAGCTTTTTAAATGGGAATTTCATCAATCATGCAGAGGCATATATCCACATTGAAGATCGCGGAATGCAATTTGCTGATGGAGTATATGAAGTCATTCTTTTTTATAAAAGCCAGCTGATAGATAACGAATGGCATCTGGAGCGGTTATTTCGCTCGTTAAATGAAATGGATATTAAACTACCCTATACTTACGAAGAGCTTAGCAATATAATGATGAATTTATGCCAACAAAATAACCTAGAAAATGCCTCGGTGTATATTCAGGTAACCAGAGGCGTCACTAATAGGAATCAGTTAATCCCAGAAGGAATCAGTCCAACATTAATTATGACAGTTTCACCTTTAACCATAACCACACCTGATGAGTTAATAAATGGTTATTCTGCCATAACTCTTGAAGATATTCGCTGGCAACGCTGTGATATAAAATCAATTAGTCTAATCGCTAGTTCTCTAAGTAAACAAAAAGCAGTTGATTTAGGTTATTCTGAAGCAATCTTCGTGCGAAATAACACTGTTACCGAATGCTCTTTCTCAAATTTATTCATGGTTGACAATAATGATAACCTAGTTACCAAAAACCTTGACAATCATGTCCTTGCTGGAATAACCAGAAAACGAGTTATTGAACTGGCAAAAGCAGCAGGAATCACAGTCATTGAAAAACCATTCACGCCTGATGAGTTAATTGCAGCAAAAGAAGTATTTGCAACAAGCACCACCTTACTAATAAGACCATTAACCAAAATAAATGAAACAATCATCGGTACAGGTAAATGTGGTTCAATAACGACAAAACTCATTAAAAGTTATCAGCAATTTTTAAATAATATTGACTAACCATGAAGCAAATACAGCTAGCCGATAAGGATGCTCTAAAACAAATTATCTCTGCCTTAGAAATAATTGCAACTGCATCACCACACCAAATGTTTGGAGTGAAAAACCATCAATCAGAAATGATCTATTATTCAAAAAGTTATGCCGATTTTCTTGGTATAGAGGCAAGTGCAATTCTGGGAAAAGCTACCTATTCAATGCTATATGACGCGGCAGATATTGAATCAATAATTTTAAACGAAGATAATTCAGTTATAGCAGGACGTAAGCCTGTCAGATTTCTAAAAATAAACCGTATTAATGGAAATTTGAAGCCATACGTTTGTATAAAATCTCCATTGATAAATGAATCAACTGGCAATGTGGTTGGAATATTATTACAAGGATTAGAAATAAGTGCCTTAAATCTAAATCACGAAATTATCCGCTCATATTTAAATTTCAACAAAACACACAATGAAAATAAACAGCTTTTACCATTTTTAACTAGACGCGAACGGCAGGTGGTATTTTTCTTCATGAATCAACTTACTAGCCAAGAAATTGCTGATATTATTTTCAAGATCGAAGGGAAAAAAATCAGTAAAAGTACAATTGACAGCTTATTTAACGATCAGCTTTATATAAAATTTAATGTAACTAGCCGGGTAGCACTTTACCAAAAACTTGAAGAACTTGGTTATGATAAACTAATCCCATCAGATGTACTTACCAGCACATCAACACCATTAAATATTATTCATACCTTTTAATGAAGATACCCGGATTTTAGCCGGGTATCAAATTTAGTTAGCTGAAGCAGAAGCAGCTGGTTTAGCTGGCTTAGCCTTACACTTGAATAAAGTTCCATTTTTATAGTAACATTTCATATAAGTGCCATCATCAGCATAAAATTTTACTCTCTCCATATTAGCATCATCTCCATCCTCGTCATCTTCACCCTGACTAGGTAGTGCTACAGCATTGCCACCACCACCGGCATTTTTCTGAGGAGGAGCACCTACGACCACAGAAGCATTCCGCACGGTTGCACCTTTACAGTTTGCAAGCAAAGTAGATTCTGGGGTTGTCTTGGTAATTTTTTTACCATTACAGGAGTATGATTGCGTCTGGAAATTCACAGTTTGCATTGCATAGCATAAACTGGAGCTCGACAAAAGCAGTGTTATCAACATTTTTTTCATTTTATGTCCTTTCAATAATCTTAACTAGTAATTATAACTCACGAAGAACTGGGTTCCCCAGTTATCTCCAATAGTATTTTGTACAGGTACCCACTGATAAGCATAATACGCCCAGAGAGTTAACCCGCGTACCTGCGGTAAAGAGTAACTAACCGTTGCAAATGCTTCATTGGTTCCTGTCCACTGATAGTTGCCAGTAACCAACGTTGTAAATGCGGGAGAAATCGTCAAGTTGTTATCAAGAAAGCTAAAAGATGGATTAATTTTATAAATTGTTCCCGAAATCCCCATATTCACCATATTGGTAATCCAGCCCTCAGCGTATAATGGATCCAAGCCATCCGCATAAGTATATGGTGACACAATTCCACCGCCTCCATAGGATGATTGTGGACCCCAAATTGTGTCAAATGAGACATTTAAACTTGCCCAATCTAAACTTGCACCAACCTGAGCTCCAACGAAGTTACTAGAAATCTGTCCCAAACCATTATTAACCAAAGCATTGGTATTACCACCAACCTGATTATCGGTACCACCCTGCGCTGCAAAGTTGAAAGATAAATTTTTATTTGCTGCCAGTTTCAAGCTATTATCAGCATAAAGCAATGTTCCATAATTTTCAAATTGATAACCCCACAAGCGTAGGTTATAGTTATTATTCCAACCCATATAGTTAGCACCCAAAGCTACCGTACCTGCCGAACTACCATCATGAACATTAGCATTAGAAATCAAACCACTATAACCATCATAAACACCCTTATTGTATAAGGTCTGGCTATTAAACCCCAAATTACCCGAAAACTGAGCAGCATTAAATGCAATTGCGGTTAGTAACCATCCTGCACCAGGATAAACATTGACCATTGCCCCTTGGTAAGTTGCAAATGGTGTAATTTGGTTATTATAGTATGTACCACCAAGCCATGGGCTATTAGTAATCCCAATATAACCGATATCAACCTGCACTATATTGCCATACATATACTCAACAAATGCTTCCGGAATTGAAGCAATTGCATTGGCTGGAACAAATGGATTTCCATTTTCATGATAACCATTCATATTCCCAGCACCAATCGGATTGGCAACTGAAACCATACCACCAAATGAAAAACCTGCTACATAACCAGTTTGTCCAAAGAGGTTAGTTCCATAGGCATAGATGGGATAACCATTACCATTGGGGAATCCCTGAGCCGAGTCAAAACCACTGTAGGATGCAGTAGCAGCAGAATAGACATTCCAAGTACCATCAGCAAACCACCGCTGGGCAACATTTTGGTTTGCCATCTGGCTTTCACTTACAATCTGTTTACCAACCAAACTAGGTAGTCCGATATAAGGATCCTGTGAATATGCCCAGCGATCAATATACTGAGAGTTAATATTTACAACGGGAGGGGCTGATTCGCTATCATCAGCGTAAGCAAGAATACTGGAGCAAGAGGCCAAAATCAGACAGGTTAATTTCTTCATAATATTCATCCACTTAAAGGTCTGCCAAAATTTTTATTGTGTAAATTTTATAGGTATTATTTATTTTTATTATAGTAGTTAGCCGTAAATGCAAGTGTCTAGCCCGGTGATTGCTACAGAAATTTGCTTGGTTAAATTTAAAGCCCCAAACAGATAAATATAAGTTCCGCCTTGATAAGCACTTGAATCAGATTTGATTATATGCCATTACTTCTAATAAAAACAATCAAACCTGCAATCAAAAATAAGCTTTTTTAGTAAATTGGTAAAATATCATTAAATAACAGTGCATTAATCAAACATAATTCAGTTGCAAAAAGATACATTTTAAATCCAGCACAAAAGTTCGGTTGTTATTTATCGATTAAATCAATAAAATAATTGGTGTAATCAGTTAACTGCTAAAAGGGTTAGTATGAAAGAAGACAATATAAACTGGAATTCAAAATTTTATGATACAAATCATAATTTTGTGAGTAAACATGGTGAGTCGCTAATTCCATTCTTAGCCCCACAACCAGAAGAAAATATCCTTGATCTGGGCTGTGGTACAGGTGACTTAACTAGCCAGATTGCCAAACTCTGTAAAAATGTAGTTGGAATAGATTTTTCAGAAGACATGATCAATCAAGCTAGAGAAAAGTTTCCCCAGCTTGATTTTAGAGTTGAAGATGGACATAATTTTTTAGTCGGCACTGACTATGACGCTGTGTTTTCAAATGCTGCCCTTCACTGGATGCTAGAGCCAGAAAAACCGATACAGTGTGTATATAACGCATTAAAACCAAATGGGCGTTTTGTTTTTGAAATGGGTGGGCACGGGAATATAAAGACTATCATTGACGCAATTAATCATGCCGCAAATACACTGGATATCAAGAAAGCAGCACGGGTAAATTACTTCCCAATAATAGCAGAATATGCAGTATTGCTTGAAAAAAATGGATTTAGTGTAACTTTTGCCGAGCTTTATCAAAGACCAACACCTCTAACTGGAGATGATGGGCTTAGAAACTGGGTAAAAATGTTTCGTGGGGCAATTCTGGAAGGCTTATCTAAAGAACAAGCTGAAGAGTTCTTTCACCATGTTGAAGAATTTGCCCGACCAAAACTATTTGAAAATGAGGTCTGGATTGCCGATTATGTCAGGCTTAGAATGATTGCCTATAAAAAAGTAACCTAGTAACAAGCAAAATAATTTTTATATGCTATTGAAATACAATATTTGACCTTGACTGCAAGTTAGCAAAACTGTTAAAATTAAGGTTTTGCTAAAACCAATTGCGGCGGTGCAGCAATAAAGGCTGACTAGTATAGACATAGCAACAGATTTAACCAATTTTATATATTCAGGAATTTGAAATGGCAAACTTAATTTGGCAAAATGGAGCCCTAAAACCGTTTGAACAAGCAACAACTCATGTTATGTCACATGCTTTGCACTACGGAACTGGTGTTTTTGAAGGGATCCGTGCTTACGAACAAGCCGATGGATCAATTGCGGTACTTGCACTTAAAGAACACATTGAAAGAATGTTTGTCTCAGCAGATCCAATTGCAATGAAAATTCCATATACTCGTGAAGAAATTTGTGCAGCAGTGGTTACTACGGTAAAGGCTAATGAGTTGAAATCTTGCTACATACGTCCTTTAGCATACTATGGTTTGCCGCCAACTAAAGTTCGTGTGCGCCCTGACCCTAAAACACCAATCGAGGTAATTGTATATTCTTATGACATGGGTGATTATTTACCAGATGTTGCTTTGGATGTTAAGATCAGTGATTTCATCCGCCTACATCCGCAATCAACTGCGGTTGGTGCTAAAATTTGCGGACACTACGTTAATAGCCTACAGGCATTATTACAAATCAGTGGTACTAAATATAATGAATTAATTATGCTTGATTATGAAGGTTATGTTGCTGAAGGTAGCTCCGACAATTTATTTATGGTAAAAGACAAGGTAGTTTATACCCCTGAATTGGGTACTATTTTGACTGGGATTACCCGTCAAATTGTAATTGGTTTGGCACAAGATCTTGGTTATAAAGTAGTTGAAACCAAAATCAAACCAGAAGAATTATATACCGCCGATGAAGTGTTCTTTACCGGGACAGCAGTAGAGGTACGTGCAGCAGGTACTATCAATGATAAAACTATTGGTAACGGCGAAGAAGGTCCGATTACAAAACACCTGAAAACAGAATACCTAAAAATCTGTCGTGGACAAAATCCTAAATATAATCATTATTTAACTCCGGTAAAATAACAATGAAACAAAACATTATCAATAAAATTTGGAATACGCATTTGGTACATAGTAAAGCTGGATTTCCTGAGATGCTTTACATTGACCGCATTTTATTGCATGAAGTAACTTCAGCTCAAGCATTTGCTGAATTAAAAAATCGCAATATTCCAATTAGAAACAAGCACAATATAATCGCAACGGTTGATCACAGTATCCCAACTGATAAAAACCGCATCGTGATTGCTGATGAAATTGCTCGTAAACAGGTTGATACTTTGCGGGCTAACTGTAAAGAAACTGGTATAACTATTTATGATATAGATAGCCACCATCAAGGCATCGTGCATGTGGTTGGACCAGAGTTAGGCTTTACCCTACCAGGTAAAACTATCATCTGTGGTGATTCGCATACTTCAACGCATGGTGCTTTTGGCGCTTTGGCTTTTGGGGTTGGCACATCAGAAATCACTCATGCAATGGCAAGTAGTTGTATTTTACAAGATAAACCTAAGACATATCGAGTTGAATTTAAAGGTATGCCAAATCAATATTTTACTGCCAAAGATGCAATATTGAAACTGATTGCCGAAATTGGTATCGGCGGTGGTAAAGGCTGTGTAATTGAATACGTTGGTGAGTATATCCGCTCACTAAGTATGGAAGCACGCATGACTATCTGCAATATGTCGATTGAATGTGGCGCACGTGCTGGATTAATTGCTCCGGATGCAACGACACTGAGTTACCTTGAAGGTCGTGAATATGCACCAAAAGGTAATGATTGGGAACAAGCTAAGCAAGAATGGCTAGCTCTAGCCAGTGATGAAGGTGCTGAGTATGACTATAGTATTACTATCGACATTACTGGTGCTGGTCCAATGATTACTTGGGGTATAAATCCAGAACATGCAATCGCTCTTAATGAAACTACTCCAGCTATAAATGCTGGAGGTGATAAAGCAACTTTAGAAAAAGCTTACGCTTATACTGGCTTACAGCCTGGTCAATCATTAGTCGGTACAGCAATTGATTTTGCTTTTGTTGGTAGTTGTACCAATGGTCGAATCGAAGATTTACGTGCCGTTGCGAAAATTCTTGATGGTCGCAAAGTAGCTAATAATGTAACGATGTATATCGTACCAGGCTCAGAACAGGTTATGGAAATGGCACAAGCTGAGGGACTAGATAAAATATTTGCGGCAGCTGGTGCTGATTTCCGCATGCCCGGCTGCTCAATGTGTTTAGCAATGAATCCGGACAAAGTACCGGAAGGCAAACGCTGTATTAGTACAACTAATCGTAATTTTATCGGACGTCAAGGACCAAATAGTATTACCCATCTGGCTTCACCACAAACCGTAGCTGCCAGTGCTGTTTTGGGCAAGATTGCTGGACAGGAGCATTTAGCATGAAAAAATTCACAACATTAAGTAGCCATATTATTCCTCTAGCAATTGATAATGTTGATACTGACATGATTATTCCGGCACAACACTTAAAAAGTGTTAGTAAAGAAGGTTATGGTGAAAATGTTTTCTCAGCATTAAGAAGCATGTACCCAGATTTTGTATTGAATAAGCCTCAATATAATACTGGTAAAATCCTAGTTTCTAAAGAAAATTTTGGTTGTGGCTCATCCCGTGAACATGCCGTGTGGGCAATCCAGCAATATGGAATCGAAACGGTAATTTGCAATTCATTCTCGGATATCTTCTTTAATAATTCAGCTAAAAATGGATTATTACTAATAACTCAACCACTTGAAGTTATTAATGAAATGCTAGCAATTGCAGAAGAAGATTCAACAGCCGTAATGACAGTTGATTTGCCAAACCAATCAATTAGCTATAATGGTAAAGGTTATCACTTTGACTATGATGGTTTCCGTAAACATTGTCTGATAAATGGGCTAGATGATCTAGACTATCTAATGTCTCACACCAGCGAAATAAACAAATATGAGGAACATCATGGCAAAGCATAATATTGCAGTATTGGCTGGAGATGGTATCGGTCCTGAAGTAATGGCTGAAGCGATTCGAGTATTGGACACCATAGCGAGCAAATTCAACCATCAGTTTAGTTACACTCATGCACTAGCAGGCGGTGCTGCATATGATGAATATCAAGATCATTTGCCGCAAGCAACTATTGATATTTGCAAAAATAATGATGCAATATTATTTGGTTCAGTTGGCGGTCCGGTTCATTTACAACATGAAGCCAAATGGGCAAATTGTGAAGCAAAATCAATTTTAGCCTTACGTAAAGCGTTTAATTTTAATATTAATCTACGTAAAATGACTATTTTTCCAGAAATTGCAGCTTTATCACCGTTGAAGCCGGAATTATTGAAAAATGGTCTAGATATTGTTATTTTTCGTGAATTATTGGGTGATGTTTATTTCGGTGAACATACGTTAAGCGAAAAAGATGGTAAGCGTTATGCTTTTGATAGTGGTTCCTACGATGAAGATCAGGTTAAATCAATCGTTGAATATGCGTTTAATGTCGCTAAAACACGGGGTAAAAAAATTGTCTCCGTGGATAAAGCCAATGTTATGGCAATGTCAAAACTATGGCGCCAAGTTGCTAACGAAGTAGCAAAAGAACACCCGGAGATTGAATATTCTGATATGCTAGTTGATAACTGTGCAATGCAGATTATTAAAAATCCAGCACAATTTGATGTGATTGTAACCTCCAATCTGTTTGGTGATATTTTATCTGATGAATTATCGGTATTATCCGGTTCATTAGGTATGATGCCATCAGCAAGTTTTAGTAGTTCAGGTTTTGCATTATATGAACCAGCTGGTGGTTCAGCCCCAGATATTGCTGGCAAAAATATTGCGAATCCAATTGCCCAGATTTTATCTGCAGCAATGATGCTAGCTTATTCTTTTAACTTGCATCAAGAAGCTAACGCTATTAATAATGCAGTTCAAGCTACTATTGTGGCGGGTTACCGCACTGGTGATCTGACAAGTGGACAAGCAAACGAGAAAGTTGTTGGAACTAAAGAATTTACCGATCAAGTAATTTCTAATATTTAATTTTTATGTGAGATAAGGACGTAATAAATGTCAAGCAAACAAGTTTACATATTGGATACCACCCTACGTGATGGACAACAATCACCTGGTGCCGGGATGTCTTTTGAAGACAACCTCCAGTATGCTGAACTCGCGCATAAATTACGAATTGATATTTTAGAAGCCGGATTCCCATCCGCAAGTAATACGGATTTTGCTATCGTAAACCAGATTTCAAAAAATATGGCAGCAATTAATTCAGCAATGCGTATTTCGGCATTATGCCAACTGCGTGAAGAACAGGTTATCCGCACGATGGAAGCATTAGCTCCTAGCCTTGCAATCGGTAAAGCGCGGATTCATATTTATGTGCCTGTTGACCCAGAATTAATGTCCGCTTCACTAGGTAAATTTGCTGAAGATAAACCAGCTATTATTACAACTACGTATCGTCTAATCAAAATGATGGCAGATGCTGGATTTGAAGTTGAATTTAGCCCAGAAGGATACTCACGTCAGCGTGAAAATTTTGACTTTGTAACTGATTTAATCAGAAATGCAGTGAGTGCTGGAGCAACAACAATTAATTGTCCAGATACTATTGGTGGAGCGTCTCAATATCAAGGTGAAGAATATTTTGTCCATAAAATGGCAAAACATAAAGAGATAATCAAGGCAGAATTTCCAGATAAAGATATTATCTGGTCAATGCATTGTCATAATGACTTTGGAACGGCTTTAGATAATAGCCTATATGGTGTCTTTAGTGGTGTTGCCCGCCAAATTGAAGGTTGTATCAATGGTGTTGGCGAACGCGCAGGTAATGTATCGCTTGAACAATGTATTATGGTAATTCGCCAATTTGGACATGGTGCGCATTTACCAGAGAAATACCATACTAATATTGATATTTCACACTTAAAAGAAATCTCAGATTTCATCGCTGAACGGATGCTGCCACGCCAACCACACTCACCTGTCGTTGGTAAAAATTCAGCAAGTCATACTTCCGGTGGACATATTAACGCGATTCTAAAAAATCCATTGGCTTATCAGCCATTTGACCCTCGCGATATTGGCAGTGAAATTACCTTTGTCTTTGGTCCATTAAGCGGTAGCAATCATGCTCAGCAGATTATTCACAAATTTAAATATCGCTGTGATGACAATGAAAAAGTAGCTGTTACCCAATCGATAAAAGATTTCTACGCCGATAGACGTAAAGGTGTGACAGATGAAGAGCTATTACAAGCTTACAAATACTACCGTTCACCAATAAAGCTTGAGCATTTAACTTATGCCAAAGAAGATGGCGGCAAAACTAGAGTAACCTTCCATGGTGAATTTTTTGCTGAAAAAGATCTAGTAATTGACTACCAAGGACGTGGTTCGGCTTTAAGTGCATTAAATAAAGCGGTAAACAATCACTTGGCAAATACAACCGTAGTAGATTATAATTCACACTCCAAGGGAAGTACAGTTGATGCATTGTGCGTTTCATCAATTATCATTGATGTAAATGGAAGTCGCTATAATGGTCAAGCGGAAGATGAAGATATTGAAATTTCTGCGTTAAAAGCATTTATTGATGCAGTAAATAATGCATATATTGAGACGAATTTTAGAGTTTAACAATAATTAAGAGAGCAAAACTATGAAAATAAACGGTGCTCAGGCAATGCTTGAATCATTGCTAGCGGAAAATGTAGATGTGGTATTTGGCTACCCAGGTGGCGCAATTTTACCCGTCTATGATGCATTATATGGCTATCGCGATAAAATTCATCATGTATTAGTCCGTCATGAACAAGGCGCCGTCATTGCTGCTGAAGGTTATGCCAAATCGAGTGGTAAAGTTGGAGTATGTTTTGCAACTTCTGGTCCAGGAGCAACTAATCTGGTAACTGGAATAGCCGATGCAATGCTTGATTCAGTTCCGCTAGTTTGTGTAACCGGACAGGTTTATAGTACCCTAATCGGAACTGATGCCTTTCAAGAAGCTGATATTATTGGAATTACACTACCAATCACTAAATGGAATGTTCAGGTTACGCGTGCCGAAGATATACCTGCTGCAATGGCAAAAGCATTTCATTACGCTCGTGAAGGACGCCCTGGTCCAGTAGTTGTTGACATTACTAAAGATGCACAACTTGGACTACTAGAAGAAGAATTTAAGTATCAGTTACATCAGCCACGCAAGGAAAAAGTACTTAAATGTTCAGATATGAAATTCATCGAAATTGCAGATATTTTAAATAATGCTGAACGCCCGTTAATTCTTGCCGGAAATGGAGTTGGAATTGCTGGTGCCGAAGATGAATTATTAAAGCTAGTTAATAAAGCAACCATTCCAGTTGCCTGTACCCTACATGGCTTGCACAATTTCCCAAGTGATCACGAACTATTTGTTGGTTTACTTGGCATGCATGGAAATTATGCTCCAAATATTATGACTAATCGTGCCGATGTAATTCTTGCGGTAGGCATGCGCTTTGACGACCGGGTTACAGGTAATCTAACTAAATATGCTAAACAAGCTAAAATTATCCATATTGATATTGATCATGCGGAAATTAATAAAAATGTTAAATCATATATGCATGTACATGCCGATGCCAAGTATGCATTAACTAACTTGTTACGCTATGTCCAGCCAAATAAGCATGAAGCATGGCGTGAACTTTTCCTAAAACTACATCAGGAAGAGCATGAACAGGTTATCGTACCAGAACTAACTATGCAAAAAGATGTTATCCGTATGTCCCAAGCAGTTAATATGGTATCAGAAAAGACTGATGGTAAGGCTATTGTAGTATCTGATGTTGGTCAAAACCAAATGGTTGCAATGCGTTACTACAAGTTTAAACAGTCAAAATCCCATATCAGCTCTGGTGGTCTCGGTACAATGGGCTTTGCCCTGCCAGCTGCAATTGGTGCTAAAATGGCAAATCCAGATCGCGAAGTTATTTGTGTCTCTGGTGATGGTGGAATCCAGATGAATATTCAAGAACTTGCAGTAATCTCACAAGAAAAACTGCCAGTAAAAATATTGTTACTGAATAATAACTATCTTGGTATGGTAAGGCAATGGCAAGAAATGTTCCACGAAGAACGTTATTCATTTGTTGACCTACATAATCCTGATTTCATTGGAATTGCGAAAGCATATGGAATCAAAGGTTCAACTGTATCAGATCCAGCAGAGCTTGAAGCTGCAGTTGATGAAATGTTAAACTCGAAAGAAGCCTATTTCCTAGAAGTAATCGTTGAAAAAAGGGAGAAAGTATTCCCAATGATGCCTCAAGGTTCAGGTGTTGATGAAATCAGATTGTCGTAGGAAGGAGAGTTACAATGACAAAACGTTCAGATGATATGCATATAATTAATATTGTAACCCGCAATTCTTTACGCGTTTTACAACGAATTTCTGGTTTATTTTCACGTTATAGTGTAAATATTGACCAGATGAGTATTTTTAGTGGACATGATGGGTTATCTTATTTTTCGGTGATTGTCTATAGTGATGATCATTCGGTACAAAAACTAACCAATCAGTTACATAAAATAGTTGAGGTGTGTGATGTGCGCATCTTAAATCATAAACACTTTTAACTGGTAGCCTATAAAAACAATAACTGCGGCACAAGACTCCTTGTGTAGGATTGCTACACTGCGTCGTCTCGCTTCTTGTTCTTGTTTTATATTCTAGCAGTTTTAATTTATAGTATTTGTATAATTTTAATTTTTTAAGGAAAAAACATGGCAATCATGGATTTTGGTGGCGTTAAAGAAGATGTAGTTACTCGTGAAGAGTTTCCTCTAGCAAAAGCTCGCGAGATTTTAGCAAGTGAAACTATTGCTGTCATTGGCTATGGTGTACAAGGACCAGGTCAGGCATTAAACTTGAAAGATAATGGATTTAAAGTGATTGTTGGTCAACGTTCACCTTCTAAATCTTATGATAAAGCCGTTGCGGACGGTTTCGTACCAGGTGTAACATTATTTTCTCCTGAAGAAGCACTAGAAAAAGCTACAATGATCATGTATCTATTAAGTGATGCAGCACAAATCGCTATGTGGCCTACTGTCCAAAAACACTTATCTAAAGGTAAGGCTTTATACTTCTCTCATGGTTTTGGGATTACTTACAAAGATCGTACTGGTATCGTTCCACCAAGCGATGTTGATGTATTTTTAGTTGCCCCTAAAGGCTCTGGTACTTCATTACGTCGTCTATTCCTTGAAGGTAAGGGTCTAAATTCATCTTATGCAATATTCCAAGATGCTACTGGTCGTGCTAAAGAACGTGCATTGGCTTTAGGTATTGGAATTGGCTCAGGTTATTTATTTGAAACTACATTCCAAAATGAAGTATTCTCTGATTTGACAGGTGAGCGTGGTATCTTGATGGGTGCATTAGCTGGTGTTATGGAAGCTCAATACAATGTGCTACGTAAAAATGGACATTCGCCTTCAGAAGCGTTTAATGAAACAGTTGAGGAATTGACGGAATCATTAATCAAACTAGTTGGTGAAAATGGTATGGATTGGATGTATGCTAATACTTCAACTACAGCACAACGCGGTGCACTAGATTGGAGAAAACCATTCCGTGATGCAACTGCTCCAGTATTTGAAGAACTATATGCACGAGTTAAAGCTGGTGAAGAAGCGCAACGCTCAATCGACACTAATTCACAACCGGATTACCGTGTGAAACTTGAAGCTGAACTGGCTGAAATTCGTGATAGCGAAATGTGGCAAGCTGGTAAAACTGTACGTAGTCTTCGTCCAGGTAAATAATCTTAGCAAATGTAAAAGTACCACATTGGTACTTTTACATTTTTCTACCGTATCTGTCTAAATCTCAATCACGTTCTCTTCGACTAGTTCCGTTCAAGTAGCATATAGCGTTTAAAATCAACTAGATAAAATTTATAACCCTACATCTTAATCTCACGAAAAATATCATTTAAACTTACTGAATATCCCTATAGTTGACACTGTAAATAAGTCCATATTCAGTGCAGCAAATTACTTACCACCGCGTACTGGCCATGCTGCACAGTCATAACTGGGAGTAGGAAATGGATCTGGATCCCAAGGATCTAGAGTCCCATCTTTAGGAAAATTACTGTAACTACCCCCTTGTATGTCAAGACATAAAGCGTTACTAGTATCAGAAGGATCTGTAGTAGATGTCCAGTAACGATCACTTGAAATATTAATGAAACATGCGCCATCACAATTTGGAATCGTTGAATCACCACTGCCATACATTAACCAGCCGCTTGAGTTGTTATAAGCATAATTTAGCAAACTTCTAAATTCATTAATATTTGGCATCCGCCAGTCGGAATAACCACACCAAGTACCACCATCAGCGATATTCAATGCACTCGACCAAGTAAGTTTGGTTCCACTATTAATAGTACTGGGGTTACGTATCCAGGTTAACCCAGTTAGCTTATCGGTTATACAATTGGATTCAATTCCACTGCCAGTTGTAAACCGTGGACTTGGCCAGGCGGCTCCCTCTTGCAGATCGCCATCTGAACCTGTGGTTGCAGGATATGGCAAAGTTGCTGTCTGACCAGTTTGTGGTACTAATGCAGGTGTTGTCGTAGTGCCTCGAACTGGAAATAATTTCCCAATAGGATTAGGTTTATCCTGCCCATTCGTTCCAAAGGTTACCGCAGAAAATATTATTGTAAACACATAGACATCACTATTCCCCGCTATTGTAGTTGATGTCCAGTACTGATCATAGCTTGAAATATTATTAAAATTCTGATTATTAAGCCAGATAGCATTATCAACCTCAGCAAAATTAATCAAGCTCATTGCCTCATTAAAATTTGGCATCCGCCAGCTACCAACAGCTTGTCCACACCAAGTTCCAGAAGCTACTGTAGTAAGAGCATTAGACCAAGAGAGCCCATTACCACTATTGATTGTACTTGGATCCTTAATCCAGATAAGTCCTGTTAAATTATCAGTAACCTGACAACCATCATCAGTAAAACGTGAATTTGGCGTTGTACTGCCACTACTTACATATGCCCATGGAATTCCGGCATGAATATCGCCATCTGACCCTGTCGGTGCAGAATATGGTGATGTAGGAGTTTGCCCAGTCTGGGTAAATAAATTGTTGGCGTACTTTCTGTATAGCTTAAAGGATTGCCATTTATTGTCGCATTATTCGTTGCAGCGATATTTACTTGATAATTCAAGCTAGTACCATTTGTTAAATTAGTATTCCAAGCAGTTATAGCTGTAAAAGTACAGCTTGTTGTGCCTCCAACATCCAATGCACATGTGCTTGGATCAGATGTTATTACCCCACTTGCCGGATTGGCAAATGCTGCACTTACTGTTGAACTGCCAGTACCCGATATGGTTGCACTAAACTGAAATCCATTTCCCATCATAATCCCAGTTAATGGTGTTGTTACTGGAGTAATTGTTATATCTGGAACTGGGCTAGGAGGAGTAGGGGTTGGACTTGGTGTTGGCGTAGGTGTAGGGCTTGGCGTTGGAGATGGTGCCGGAGTCGGACTGGGAATCACATTTTGATCCACCGTTACACTTTGGGTTACTGTTTCCTGACCATTATTATAAGTTAAAGTTAAATCTCCACTACTTGCCGGCAGGCTTGGGTCTATTAGTTCTAAGGTTGCACTACTACTATTACCTGCCTTAATAGCTTGTTGATTAGTTGTACTACTATCTCCTAATGGGCCAGGGGTAAATGTAACCCTTATATTTGGATTACTTGAAACCAAATTCTCCAGTAAAGCTCCACTATCACCACTATTAGTAAATGTCAATTGTTGACTTGGCGATGCTGATGTCAAATAAATCGAATTTGGGAGCATATTTACTATCCCTACCCCACTTACAGTTGTTAACGTACTACTTGTCGTACTTAGCTGTGGATTAGTAATA
>JBDHRI010000011.1:0-24564 GCA_039807465.1 Burkholderiales bacterium
TTAACAAATTGTAGTTTAGATGAGGTATAATTTTGAGATTTAAAAAATTGTGCAATGCGATTTTACTGATGGTTTTATGTCGTTTGTGGGTCGTTTTGACTGTGCCCGTAAGAGTTAGTTATCCCAACGCCGCTAATTGTATTAGTGATTTAATACAACATCCTTAAATGGCTTCTATGCTTGAAAATAAACTGGAAACTTCCAGTTTGTCTTTTATTGCTTTCTGAGCTACTTCCCGCGCAAAATTTCTTTGCTATCCCAGTCGATTATTGTTGATGGCTTTTTATTAAAATTGGTAATTCCTGGTAGCACCATTAACTGTTTGCCAAATTGACGTTTACACTCCCGGTAAGTACGAATTGATTTGAAACCGGATTTATTGGCGGAAGTAGAGACCAGGGGTAGATTTAGATTTTTACACAGCTGTTGTACTAATTGATGTTTTGTAATTCGTACAGCAATCTTTGAGTGTTTGCCAATCAGATTTTTGGGTACTTTATTGGTAACGGGGAGGATTAAGCTAAATGGTCCAGGCCAATAGCGATTTAGTTCTTTTTCATCGTTATCGAGGGTGCTTGCAGGGATTACTCCAGCTAATTGCTTTTTATCACCTGCAATTACGATTAGTCCTTTTTGTTTATTGCGTAATTTAATCTTGATGATTTTATCTATCGCCTTGCGGTTAAAAGGATCACAGCCAATTCCATAACAAGATTCTGTTGGATAGGCAATTAACCCACCATTTTTTATGTGTTTGCGGACTTTAGCAATTAAATCATTTGAATAAAAATACATATTACATCATTTTTTCAATTGGTACTACCAAAATTGAGCTGGCACCGATACTTTTAAGTTTGGCTATGGTATCCCAGAATACGCCTTCCTTACTGACAACATGCACCGCTACCTTATTATCCGTGCCATGCAAATGTAGTACTGTAGGTGATTCACAGCCAGGTAAGATATCTTTAAGCTTACTTATAGCATCTTTATTAATATGTAACATTATGTATTTGCTATCTTTAGCATCAATGACGCTATTGATTCTAAACATTAATTCTTGTGCTTTGGCTTTTAATTCATTACTAGCTGATTTGCGCCCAATCAGGACGGCTTCGCTTTCAAGGATGATATGTGTCTCAAGCAGACCATTTTCTTTAAGCGTTGCACCAGTTGATACTAAGTCACAAATTGCATCAGCTACAGCAATTTTGGGCGCAAGCTCGACTGAACCATGCATCTGAATAATTCTGGCATTGATATTATTTTTGTTCAAATAGTCTGCAAGAGTCGCCGGATATGAGGTCGCAATTGTTTTACCATTATAATCAGCTAGTTGTTCTATGCCAGACCCCTCCGGTGCAGCAAGACTTAGCCGACAGTATGCAAATTGAAGTCTGGCAATAATCTCCAAATCATTTCCTGGATTTTCGAGAGCATACTCCATATAGCCATTTTCGCCAACTATTCCAAGATCACTGGCATTACTATCTACAAAGCCAGGGATATCATCATCACGAATCATGAGAAAATCAGTATTCATTTCTTTTGACTGAATAAGATAGTGATTTTTGGCTGGCTTTATTTTGAAACTACACTTATTTAGTAGTTCAATACTTCCTTCTGATAACTTACCTGATTTCTGTAATGCAATTCTCAATCGGTTTACACTCATTTTATTTTCCAAGATTAACTGTTAATTAAATTTAAAGCCTGCTGCTGAAGTTGCAAATTAGCACAAGCTAGGCACTGTCCATTAAAGTCTTTAGTTAGTGTTTTGCCTTGCCAGTCGCTGATGACTCCTCCTGCTGCAGTAATTACCGGAATTAAAGCCGCAATATCATAATACTGTAAGTCAGCTTCCATTATAATATCAATATGACCTGCTGCGAGTAAGCCAAAAGCATAAGCATCTCCACCAAAAGAAGTTACCCGCGTTTGTTTACGCAATAATTCAAACTTAGATTTTTCATAATCAGTTGTAAACATATATGGGGTCGTAGCATTTAAACGCGCATTATTTAGTATTGATTGTTCTGCCGTAGAAATTATTTGTTGATTGAGGTATGCTTTCCCATCCATCTTTCCACTAAATCGTTCCTGACTGACAGCTTGATCAATTATCCCATACGCAGGGGTGTCTTTTTCAAGTAAAGCGATCAAAGTAGTATAAGTTGGTTTGCCAGTAGAAAATGCTACTGTACCATCTATCGGATCAATTACCCAAGTATATTTGGAATTACCATCCTGATTGGCAAATTCTTCACCAATTATTCTATGCTCTGGGTAGTTACTGCGAATTAAACTGCGTAAATGGAGTTCAACTTCCCGGTCTGCTATAGTTACTGGATATTCGCCGCTTTTAGTTTCAATCTCAATTTTGCGGCGAAAATATTTTTTACTAATTTTACCTGCCTCATCTGCGAGGTAGTTGGCAAACTCGATCAAGGTTTCCAAATTTTCCATGTTTATTCACATTTAATAGTTTAAAGGTAATTCTCTTGCCGTTAAATTTATGTCCTAGAATTTGACTTCCAGACCACCCATCAGAAAGTTCTGGGTATTAGCATTGCTTATTGCATAATCTTCAATATTAATCCGTACATAAGGTAAAATAGGGAATGCAACTCCTACACCATATAGAACTGCTCCACTGGTAGAACCGTAGTTATTAACATAGCTCATGCCAAGTCGACCATAAATATCAACGATAGGAATCGGTAATACACCCTTTATCGCAGCATCCCAGTAAGACGTACTAGCACCAGTAAAACCAGCTTCAACACCAAGATAACGGTTAAACATATAACCAGCGTTAGCATTGTAAGCAAATTGATAATTACTGCCTGTATTTATACCCGCATTCGCATTGATATAGACACCTGCATCATCTGCATAGATGGTTCCGGCTGCAAGTGATAAAATTATGGACATTAATTTACGCATTATAGATTCCTTTTAACATCATTATCTAAACAATCGTTATTTTTCTTCACCCAAAACATCAATAATTTATTATAATTTTGCAGAATTTAACCAGTCAATTACGTTAAAGCTATTTAAAATAGAGTTACAATATTCAGTTACAATCAGATTTTTCGACTTATAACCATAGGTCTTAAATCTTAATACTACAGGTGCAAACATTGCATCAGCAATGCTAAATTTACCAAATAAAAATTTACCATCTTTGCCGTATCTAGAACGGCAATCAACCCAAATTTCTTCAATTCGTCTGATTTCATTTTCAAGTTCTTCTGATCGAGGTAATGGTCTCTCTTCAAAAAGGGTAAATGGCATCATCCTACGCAGAACTACAAATCCACTATGCATTTCATTGCTTACCGAGCGTGCAATAGCTCGCGTCTTTTTGTCATCTGGCCATAATTTAGCACTGGGGAATAACTCTGCCAGATATTCACCTATTGATAATGATTCCCAGATTAATAAGTCTTTATGCTTTAGCGCTGGTACTTTACCAGATGGACTTAATTGCTGTATTCTAGTTTTAACATCATGAGCCTCAAGATCCACAATTATTTCTGAGAACTTGATATTACATTCTTTTATCATTAGCCATGCACGTAATGACCAAGATGATAAATGTTTATTACCAATAATTAGTGTAAATTCGCTCATGCTGTTACTTCTTTATAATGCAATACTTCCGGAAATGGCTCATAGAAATGGTGCAGTAATTTTTTCCATTCCTGATATTCATTTGACTGGCGGAAACCTATTTCATGATCAGCAACTGTTTGCCACCACACTAGCAAGACATAGCGGTTATGATGTTCAATACAGCGTTGTAGTTCATGCTTGATGTACCCAGACATGTTACTAATTATTTTACTGGCAACAGCAAAGGTTTTCTCAAACTCACTTTCCTTACCTGATTTTATGGTGAGATTTGCAATTTCAAGTATCATGAGTTATTTCTCCATAACCACATATAATGGTATATTTTATTTTCTTAATCATGATTTAAGTGCCAGTATTTATTAAATTTTAATGATTTATAGTATAATCGCAACCAGATTAGAAGCCCTTATTTTACACTATGCCCATAAGTCCTTACAACATCACTTACTCAGTTTCAGATAGTCTTTTGTTGGTGTGTAATAAATTTCACTTCAGATCATGATATAATCCTGCCGTTTTGACAATATTTATAAAGGAATAGTATGAAAACGCATGAAATTTTGACGGCAATTTATAACGATAAGGAAGTATTGAAAAAAGTTAAAAAATCAGTTGAAGAGTATTCAATTAATTTACGCTCAATGGAGCAGTTACGTCAGGACAGCAAAGATATTGAAAAACATGTAAAGGATGCTTATGGTATAGGCGCAACAATTTTTAAAAAAATTGTTAAATCAAGCATGGTGCAGAATGATAATGTAGATGAATTAATTGAAGAATTACAGATGATTCGTGAGATCGCAAAAAGCGAATAATTAATTGCAGGCACAGGTAAATCTATATTTACCTGTGTTAAGAAGCTGCCCCAGACTTTAGCGCTCTAGAAAATATAACTTATCTATACTCCTAATGCTGCGGCTTTTTGCTTTTACATAAATTTAGCTTTAATGTCCGTCGATGATTCAACACCAATTTTATCAAAATTCTGCTCAATAAAATCCGTAGCCATCTTTTTGCCATTATCAAACATATATGCCAAATAGTCTGGGTCAGTATTTAGCTTACTTGAAACCCCAAGATTCTGAACGATACTCTCTGCTTCAATCGTATGAATGAAAACCCGTTTATGTTTATCGCTGTCTAATTCACCATTGTCAATCAAATTGGTAACAAAATAAACTGCACGTAGCTCACGCATCAGACTTGAATTAAACGAAAGCGTATTAATCCGGTCTAGCACTTCTCGAGCAGATGTCGGGATATGCTCGATATTTACCGGGTTTATCTGGACAATAAGGATATCCTTGGATTTTGTTTCACTGATTAATGGAAATAATGGCGGATTCCCAATATAACCACCATCCCAATAATGCTGTCCATCTATTTCTACTGCTTGAAATAGAAATGGTAAGCACGCTGATGCAAGTACTGCTTTTATCGAGACATCCTGATTTGAAAATACTCTGAGCTTACCATTACCCACATTAGTTGCCGCAATAAATAATTTGCAAGCAGGAGAGTTGTGTAGTTTTTCAAAATCAACTGTTTTGGCTAAAACCTCTTCAAGTGGATTGATGTTTAGCGGGTTTAATTCGTATGGAGAGAAAATTTTAGAAATAAAATCATACATCACATAGTTTGGTGAGAAATCCATATTACCAATACTAAACATTTTATCCAGCATACTTGGTTTTAGAAAACCTTTCTGTCCAGCCTCTGTTATTCTACCCCAAAATTCTGCCAGTTTATCACGCGCAGCCTGATTACCACCAATCGAAAGTCCATACGCTGTGACTGCCGCATTCATTGCCCCAGCACTAGTTCCAGATAATCCTTCAATTTCAATTCTGCCATCTGCTAGTATCGTATCAAGGACACCCCAAGTAAATGCTCCATGTGAACCGCCACCTTGTAATGCCAAATTTATCTTTTTCTTTTCTTTCACTTATTAAAATCCTATTAAAAAATTGTTAGCTTAATTCTTCTATTGTATATAGTTTGATTTTGTCTGCTTTACCGCGAATTTCCTGTTCGCCCATAAATTTTATCTTCATTTTGCCTTTAACTGCCATTGCCGTTTTTTCACTGAAAAGTATCGGAGTGTGTAGTTCTTTGGTTAGTTGTTCAATCCGCGAGGCTGAATTTACAGTATCTCCTATGGCAGTATATTCAGAACGTTTTTCTGAACCGATATTACCAATTACTGCTAGTCCGGTATGTATCCCGACACCTATTTTTATCTCTGGGACATTTTTACCCTCACTACGCCACTTTCTGGTTAGTTCTTCGACACCCTGTACCATTTCAATTGCGGTTCTTACTGCATTTAATTCCTGCTCTTCATCCTCTAATGGAACTCCAAACTCTACCATCATTCCATCGCCGATAAATTTGTCTAAAACTCCATTATTGCGAAAAATTATTTCGACCATCGCCGAGAAATATTCATTGAGGTAACGCACTACCTGTTCAGGTGTATATTGTTCAGAAATATGGGTAAACTGGCGGATATCAGAAAAAAGCAGGGTAATCTTGCGTTTTTCACCACTTAAAGTTACATCATCACCACTTTTAATGATTGAATCCATAACGTGTTTTGAGACATAGCGGGCAAAATTTTGCTGCATCTTTTCTCTTTGCTGTAACCCGATAGCCATCTGGTTTATTTCTCCGGCGAGGTAAGAAAACTCATCTTTAGTATTTATTTGTATTCTTGTAGTTAAATCGCCATCCCCAATTTTTTTGACTCCATCATGAAGCGTTTCTAATGCTAATGCCTGTTGTTTTGACAAGAACCATCCAAATAAGATAGTTACGGCAAGTGTAAGTAAAAATGATATTAGTCCATAGTCAATGAGTTTATGCATTCTTGCAATTACATGATTGGCATAAAGGTTTACACCAACAGTGGCAAGATATTTACCATCACTTGAATAGACTGGAGCATAAGCTGTTAGCCAGGTACCCCACGCATCGGTAATAAATTCTTCCGGACTATAGATTTCGCTTAAATGTTCTTTTAATTTGATAGTAGTTGCTTCTTCGGCAATTTGACCAATTGGCGAGTAATCTTTGCTGCCAGTTTCTTCAGCATCGACTAGATATTCATACTGACTATTTTGACTATCCTGTAATGGGTTTAACAGGTAAATGAATTTTACGTAAATATCACTACGTCGATTAACATCTCGAATTTGCCTCAGTTGTTGTTGGATTTGTAGATATTCTGGTGAATTATTATTATGGCTTAGCTGAAGCTTGAGAATATCTGCTTTATTGAGAGTAATTGCGGCATCTGCTGCAACAGATATTACTTTACTCCGTAGTTCATCTAGGATGATTTTTTTTGTCTGATAATAGCCAATTCCGAGACAGAATAGGATACTGATACTTATGCTTAGAATTAAGGTTATATAATTTTTGGTTCTATATTTCATCGATTAAAATTCAAATTGTTGACCACGGGTAACAAAGCCTAAGAACCCATCTGTTACACAATCAGGGAGTTGGCAATCATTGTAATCATAAAGCCAGATTTTCTGTTTTATTTCCGGGTTGAGGGTTATTAGTTGGTTGTAGTGCGAATGCTGATTACTCAGGTGTTCAGATGTTTCACAATCATGAAATATGATATCCGCTTCCTGATATACACTATTTAATTCATCTGGAGCAAATCTGGTATCTGTTGTAATAAAAATCTTATGTTTTTTGCCGTAGATAAGTAAGCCATAACTTGGTAATAAATGATTGTTACTATAACTATGGGGAACTTTTATTAGCTTGAATAAGTGATTATCCAAAGTAAACGACATATTATCATCAAGTGCTTCTGGCTGAAAAAATGTTTCAAGGGTTGCTTCCTTGTATTCAAGTGTGGACATTCCGCCAGAAAGAACATTATTCCATAAGCGTTCTTTTAATTCAGGTCCAATATATAGTGGAAGCTGGGTATTTTCCATAAAAAATTTAGAAAACCCGAGCCATTCCAAACCACCAACGTGATCCGCATGTAAATGACTTATAAACACTGCATCTATTTGCTTTGCAGTATAGCCTAATTCAAACATTGCATGTCTCACGTCTCCGCCACAGTCAATCAATAGGCGCTTTCCTGAGTCTGTTTCTAGCAGCATGTTAGAATGGAATTTAAGATATCCTACAGATAGTGCTGAGGAGACACCAAGAAAAGTTAGCTTCATGATTTATTCCTTTGTATAGTCAATTCGGCATATAGTTTGAATTAGAAACTACACAGTTTTGAAAACAGTTGTGGCATGTGTATATTATATACCCTTTATCATAATATTGTTATAAAAATATCGGCATAGACCTGTATCGAGGTTAACTGGTCTTACTGGTGTTCATGATTAGTTTCCATCACTGTAAATAATTCAATCTGGAGCCATGATTGTAGTTTTACCATTGGCTTCCATAATACCAAAGCTATTACGATTTCACCAATTACAATCATAAGTAGTATAGGAGGGTCTGGTAGAATATGCCGACTAATGGAGAAGATAAAGCTCATTATTAGCGTAATTACTATTATGGGTAGCGATTCAAAGATAATTCTACGGAGTTTATAGGTATGCTTACCGCCAAATTGATTAGAAATCCACATTTCTGACAATATCATTGCTAATGCTTTAAGTTTACGATAGGCTGCAATAATAAATGGTAGTGATATAAATATTGCCAGTCCGCAGATTATTGAGCGGTGTATCTGCTCATTTAAAAGTGTTCCTTCTGCATCATTTATGATTTTTTGATCAAAGTTGGTTGCGATGAAAACTCCGGCTAAAAATACTGCAATTACAAGTGCGCAGTTGACAATAACCTGTAAGACAATTTTTGCAATAATTTTTACCAGCATGGCACTATCACCTGTTGGATGCAAATCTCTCAACCATACAGTATAGATTTTAAATGGGGTTTTAATTATTTTGGGTGCGTGACTACTGATTATCTTAGATAGTGGATCGGCAGCTTTGATTAGATATGGTGTAAGTAGGGTTGTGATTGCTGATACGGTTATGGCAATAGGATAGAGGAAATTGCTGGTTACTTTTAGTGTGCTACCAAGTCCGGCAATAATAAAAGAAAATTCACCAATTTGTGCTAATCCCATGCCAACTCTTAAAGAGGTTTTTCCGTTTTGACCAGAAATGAATGAGCCAGTGGTAGCACCAATTATTTTTCCTGTCATTAATGCTAAAGAGATTAACAAGATTGGAGTTAGATATTGTAGCATTACTTCTGGATTTAACATCATTCCGATAGTGACGAAGAATATAGCACAAAACATATCTCGTACTGGTTCGATAAGTTTTTCTATTAATGCTAGTGGGCGGGCTTCGGCAACAATGGCACCCATCATGAAAGCACCTAATGCAACACTATAATCGAGTGCAAGGACAAGCAGGCAAAATCCAAAGCATAAGCCCAGAACACTAATGAGCATCATTTCGTGACTATTGAATTTTGATATATAGGCTAATAGCCTAGGAATAGTTAGTAAGCCCAGAATTAACGATACAATAATAAATAAAGATAACTTGCCAACAGTTGATAGGACTTCATGTGAATTAACTGCACCACTGGTGGCTAAACCTGAGAGTAGGGCAATGATACCGATGGCAAGAATATCTTCTACAATCAAAACGCCAAAAATAAGCTGGGCAAATTTTTGCTGTTTCATCCCAAGCTCACCAAGTGCTTTTACGATAATTGTCGTTGATGAGATTGCCATCATTGCACCCAAGAAGATACAATCCATTTCCTGCCAGCCAAACCAATGACCAAGGTTATAGCCGATTGTAACCATTAAACTTGTTTCACAGACTGCGGTAATGAAAGCTCGTGGACCAACCTTGGCTAATTTTTTTAGGCTAAATTCAAGCCCCAAAGAAAACATCAGGAATATTACACCCAGTTCCGCCAATACCATAATGATCTGTTTGTCGTGGATTAATTCAAAAGGTGGAGTATGTGGACCAATTATCACTCCAGCTAATAAATAGCCTAAAACAACAGGTTGTTTGAGTTTGTTGAATATTATGGTAATCAGACCTGCAACTAGCATAATGATTGCCATATCATGAATAAAGGTATCGGCGTGCATATTCTCCCTTACAGCCTTTTTAGTTTGGCAAACGCTGCTGCCATGCTATTATCGTTAGTTTGTGGTTTATTTTCTTTTGTTGGGCGACGATTGTTTGCACCACCACTGCTGCTTGGAATATTTAATTTATTCAAGCCTTTCATTGTGAGTGCTATTCTTTTACGTTTTACATCAACTTCCTCAACCCGCACTTTTACGATTTGTCCAACTTTTAGGACATCATTTGGATTGGCTACATACTGATCGGCAATTGCTGAGATGTGTACAAGTCCATCCTGATGAACTCCAATATCAACAAAGGCACCAAAGTTTGCAACATTGGTAATTACGCCCTCAAGCTCCATACCAATTTGCAAGTCGGTAATTTCATTGACACCATCCTTGAATTGAGCCGTTTTAAATTCACCCCGGGGATCACGTCCAGGTTTATCTAGTTCCTTTAGAACGTCACTAATCGTTGGTAGTCCGTATTTGTCTGTCACAAAGTCAGTTGGCTTAATGCTGTTTAGTAGTTGATTGTTACCAACTAGATCGCTTATTTTCACCTGTAATTTAGTTGCGATTGCTTCAACGAGTGGATAACTTTCGGGGTGTACCGCTGATTTATCCAGTGGATTATTTCCATCATTGATTCGTAAAAATCCTGCACATTGCTCAAAGGTTTTTTCACCAAGGCGACTGACTTTGGTTAGTTCATTACGATCTTTAAATTTACCATTGTTATCACGGTAGCTAACAATATTGTTTGCAATAACGCTGTTTAGTCCAGATACTTTCGCAAGTAATGGGACCGAAGCTGTATTTACATCTACGCCAACCGCATTTACACAATCCTCAACTACGTTTTCTAGCGTTTGGGCAAGTCTTGTTTGATTGACATCATGTTGATATTGTCCCACACCAATTGATTTAGGATCAATTTTTACTAGTTCCGCCAACGGGTCTTGCAATCTTCTGGCAATTGAAACTGCACCACGCAGGCTCACATCCAGATCAGGGAATTCTTTTGCGGCAAATTCAGAGGCAGAATAAACTGATGCCCCAGCTTCGGACACAACTACAATCTGTACTTGGATTTCTTTGTACTGCTTTAAGAGTTCTTTTACAAATTGTTCTGTTTCTCTTGAAGCTGTCCCATTTCCAATGCTTATTAATTCGGTATTATATGTTTTTATTAGTTTGGCAAGTACCAGCATTGCTTCATCAACACTGCGGGTAAATGGATATATTGTGCTGGTATTTAATACCTTGCCGGTATTGTCAACTACTGCAACTTTTACACCAGTTCTTATCCCTGGATCTAGACCTATGGTGGTTTTACTGCCAGCAGGTGCCTGAAGCAGTAAGTTGCGCAAATTTGTGCCAAATACTTTTATTGCTTCATTATCAGCACTTTCGCGCATATTACTGATTAATTCATTTTCAAGAGAAGGATAGATTTTTGCTTTCCATGCCAGTCTTACGCAATCTCTAAGCCAGCTACTTGCTGCTTTATTGTCGCTTATCTCAAATTCATTTTTGATCAAGTTTTCGTAATCAGAAAATTCACCCCGAGGTAAGGTATGTTGTTCTGGGTATTCAACAGCAATTGTAAGAATACCTTCATTATTCCCCCTAAGAATTGCAAGTGCACGGTGGGATGGAATGTTTTTGATTAATTCCTGATGATTAAAGTAATCGGTAAATTTAATTCCTGTTTCTTCTTTGCCTTCAACTACTTTAGCTGTAATCATACCCTCACTTGCGAAGCGCTCCCGTAGTTTGGCTAATAGTGTAGCATTTTCTGCAAATATGTCAAGGGCAATAAATCTTGCGCCTTCCAAGGCTTCTTCTGGAGTGTTAATGTTTTTTTCCGGATTAAGAAACGATTGTGCCAAAGTAATTGGATCTTGAGTTTGATTTTCAAGTAATGACAGAGTAAGCGGTTCAAGACCTGCTTCTTTGGCAATCTGAGCTTTTGTTCTACGTTTTGGTTTATAAGGTAGATATAAATCTTCAAGAGTAGTTTTATTGTCTGCTGCAAGTATTGCTGCTTCAAGCTCAGGGGTGAGTTTTTCTTGCTCACTAATTGATTTCAGTATTGTTTCACGGCGTTCATCAAGCTCTCTTAGGTAAATAAGCTTTTCTGCAAGCATACGTAACTGGGTATCATCTAAACCTCCGGTTACTTCTTTGCGGTAGCGGGCAATAAATGGAACTGTTGCTCCTTCATCAAGAAGCATTATTGTATTTTTAATCTGGTGTTCGTTAATATTAAGCAGATTGGCTAAACGAGTCTCAATACTTAAAAGCATTGGTGGGTCCTTAATTTAAACATAAAATGGAATCTTGATTTTCAGGGTAATATTGTATAGTAAAACTGCCTTATTCTGGGACTTTAAAACTAGAGTCAGAACTTCAATCATCAATGCTGTAGCTGATAATTGCGTCTGCAACCATAAGATGTGGGGCTATTACTTTGTCCGCGCCTACTATTTTGGCTTTTTCTATATTCTCACGATAAAAAACTCGTGCTAGGATTTTCGGGCGTTTGGTATCTCCTGCAAGAAATTCCTTGATATTCATGATGGCAAAAATGGTATCGGCATCACGGTCAAAGCCAACTATTACCATTTTTGCTTCACTAAGCCTTGCCTGTATTAGTGTCTCATGGTTACCTGGGTACGGGGTTTTCAATAATTTGTTTTGATCGAGCAAGAGTTGTCGGTCAGAATCAATTTCACTGGTTTCATCGATTACTACATATGGAATATCTTTTTTTTCATAAGATTCAATTAGAATTTTCGTCATAATGCTATTATAGCCCATTAAAATCATATGATTTGTCATACCTATTTTGCCTTTATTGAAGTGAGTGAGTAGCTTTTTCACTTTTGAGTTTAGAACTAGTCCGATAAACGTAATTCCTGAGGTAAAAACCAATAGTCCAATTATTATCATTGAACTAACGAAGTATCGTGCTAGGTGTGTTTTCGGTAGTATGTCACCAAACCCTACTGTACTAAAAGTGACAATTGTGAAATAGAAAGCATCACCAAGTGTTTGCAAATTACTAAATTCATCTCTCAGTAAGTAACTACCTAGTGTTCCATATGATATAACAAAGACTAGAAATGCTCCGATAAGTACAAAGCTATAGGATAGGTAGAGCTGTAGATTAAAATGCCGATAAAAAATAGTTAATAAACCTAATGCAACCAGAATTGGTGTTATATCCGTATAGTGATAATGTTCTGCTATCAAAAGGTTACTTATCAGGCAAGTGGAGAGTAAAAAAATGCTCGCTATCCAACAAACTCTTGAGCGGGATGCAATTAAAGCTCCTAAAATCAGGAGAAAATAAGAACAAATAGTTTGGACTATTATATTTACATCAAAATCGATTAAAGATAGGTTATGTTTTAACTCTTCATT
This sequence comes from Burkholderiales bacterium, assembly GCA_039807465.1. Taxonomy (GTDB): domain Bacteria; phylum Pseudomonadota; class Gammaproteobacteria; order Burkholderiales; family UBA11063; genus Aquella. Next base: position 13,178 of record JBDHRI010000011.1, read on the forward strand.
ATTTGCAATAAGCGGGAATATGTTTTTAGTGAAAATTGCCATCGCGGTAATCATTACTACGATACTACAGGTATAGGCAATTAGGCTATTTGGGTCAGGTTTCTTCAATAGTTATCCTTATATTTCTGTCAGGCAGGTTTCAAATATGCAGATTATACCAAATATTTCCTACCGTTTCGATATTAACGAATATTATTGTATGCCAGTTATTTTCATGCTAATTGTCTGATTTTACATTCTGCTATTCATTAGTCCGGATGGTTAATAGTTTGATAATTGGGGTATAATTGCGACTGTTAATCACTACTTGAGAGAATCATGAATGTCTGAGTTATATATAAAATCAGAGCTACCTAATGGTATTGCGTGGAATTGGGTTAAAGAAAGCTTTGCTATTTTTCGCGAAAAACCAATTAATTTTTTATTCTTGTCTATCGCTTTTATATTGTTTTCATTTTTTCCTTTTATTGGATCCATTCTGGCGGTTTTTGTTCTGGTAAGGATTTTTCTTAGTATTGATAAAACCGTACGCGGTGAGAGCTTTGGTTTGGGGCTTAATTTTGGTGAAATTATCATCAGACGTAATGTTTTGAATTATGCTTTAGCAAGCATGCTTTTTGATTTATTTGGTATGTTTATTGTTGAAATGCTTGCCAATTATTGGCAGATAGATATGAAAAACCAGTCGATGCTGGCAGATAAGCGTATTATTGCAGCTTTAGGTGGGGTAAGTTTATTCAGGATGGCATTTTTTGGAATTTCATTAGCAATAATTTCCTTTAATCCCAAAATCCATTTAATTCAGGCACTAAAGCTAAATTGGAAATTAATGTTAAAGCACTGGGCTATTTTATTGCTGGCGGTATTTTTATTGCTCCCATTTTTAATTATCCCATTATATTTGGGCATTATTCTTGCCTTTGCTTCCGAGAGCTCGGTGGTCTTTGCTGGAGGGTTTTTCATAATTTCATTGACAATTTTAGTATTTATTGCTGTTACAACAGTGTTTTGCTATAAGATATATGTGGATGGAGTTTCTAATGCTCGCTAAACAGCTCATCATCAGATTTAATAAAACCAGAATTTTTGATGGATTTAACTGGGTAATCAGTGGTACAAAGATTTTGATGGCTAAGCCAGTTCAGCTACTTTTAGCTTCTCTACCGTTTCTTTTTGGCTTTGCTGGAATTATGTGGGTCAATATCCAGGGAGTCTATAGTGCTTCAGGGGGATTACTGGCTGCATTTATTTTAAGCCTGATTTTTCCATTGAGTTTGCAGGCTATTGTGCTAGCTTATAAAGAATTTGAGGAAGGTGGTCAAATTCATTTGTCTAAGTTGTACGCTCAAGTCTTTTCTCTCAATAAACTAAGAATAATTTTAGTTTATGTGTTATTAGTACTTTTTTGTTCTTTTGCTTCGAATTATCTTTTTAGTCTTATAGAAGTAGATAGTGCTATTTTGAACTACACTTTTCAGTGTATTTTCATTGTCTTGCAATTCATCATATTACTGGCTGTGCCACTAAATATTTATAGCAAAAGCCAGTTTAAACCATTTCATGTGCTATTTCTAAGCTTAAAGGGCTTATTACGTAATTTCATCCCTTGTTTAACTTTGATTATATCTGCATTTGCCATTCTGATCTTGGCTATTTTAATTGCCAAGTATATTGCCGTTATTGCAGGGAAAGTAGCAATAATATTTTATTTGCTTGAATTATGGATATTTGTTACTTGGCTTGGTACGACCGCAATAGCCATGTATAAATCAATTTTTCACTTGGAGTGATTAGACCTCTGTCTAAGTGTCAAGTAATGGGTTATGAAAGAGGAGGTCTATTGATCTACTTCTTTTAATTTCTGCTTGATAAGTGGCATTTGAGACATCGCTGCCTTGTAACCAAGCATAATTGCTTCTTTCTTTTTGTCAAAAGCAAAGCTTGATAACTGACTGATATCAGGCTTTATAACTATATCAGCCTGTTTTAGCTGTTCATTTAGTAGTTTTATGCTAAGTATATTGATCGTCTGGTCAAAGTTTGACAGAAATCCACTTCTTCCCTGTTCAGGTTTGGCAGTTATGTCAACTGCGATAACAAAAGTTGCACCAGCTTTACGTGCATAACTTACTGGTACAGGGGCAGATAAACCGCCATCAACATAACGGTGTCCATTCATGACTACCGGAGTAAACACATTTGGGATGGAGCATGAAGCCCGTACTGCAATGCCCGTGTCACCATTATTAAAGCCAATACTTTGCCCACTATCTAGATCTGTTGCAACAGCGGTATAATTTAATTTAAGTTTCTGGAGTGGGGTATTTTTTACCCGGGCATCAATAAATCGCTGTAATTTTTCTCCTTTAATGACTCCATTTTTGCTAATAGTGAAGTCCGCCAGATTTAATTCATCTAATTGATATGAAATTGTCTGTAATTCTGCTGGTGTATATCCATATGCATAGAGGCTTCCAACGATGCTTCCTGCGGATGTGCCGGTTATTATCTGAGGCTTTATACCATTCTCTTCAAGAGCCTTAATGACTCCAATATGTGCAAATCCCTTAGCTGCACCACCACCTAATGCTAAACCGATTCTAAGTGGCTCAGGAGTATTTTTGGTTATTTTGATCGGGGGTGCTGATTCTGGTGGTGAATTACTTTCATTTATAAAGGCGAGTAATTCAGGGTTATTTGTTACTGATTCATTTTCTACCGAATAGCTTTTAGCAAAAGACAATAATAGACAGCAAAGTAACAGTATTTTATATTTCATTTCTGGCATTCCGGGCAAAAAAAGCTATTTCTCTGACCGAGACGAACTTCTCTTATTGGGGTATTACAAATTTTACATGGCAGATTTGCGCGTCCATAAACATAATGACTTATTTGAAAATAACCAAGATCTCCGTTGGCGTTTTTATAGTCACGTAAGGAGCTACCACCAGCATTAATTGCGTTTTGTAAAACTGTTTGAATATTTTTTACCAGATCATTACATTGTCTAAGCGTAAGGCTATTTCCAGGTTTTAACGGGCTAATTTTTGTCATGAATAGCGATTCACAAGCATAAATATTTCCTACTCCAACAACGATTGCATTATCCATTATTAGCTGTTTAATCGGTGTTTTTCGGTTTGCTATTTTACTCTTTAAGTATTGTGCGTTGAATTCATCATTAAATGGTTCCGGTCCTAGGTTTGCTAGTAGTATTGAATCATTAACTCTTTCTGTGTAAAGTACACAGCCAAATCTACGTGGATCATTATATCTTAGGGTATAACCATCAAATTGGATATCTACGTGATCATGTTTTTGTACTTCAGGAACTTTATCTCGGTATAAGGTTATCCGTCCTGACATTCCTAAATGAATGATTAATGTGCCACTTTCTAATACTAGTAAAAGATATTTTGCCCGCCGTTCAACGGATTGAACTTTTTGTCCTTCCATTTTGGATAGTTCGCTTTTATTTAATGGATAGCGTAATCTGGGGAAGCGAATGACTGTTTTTTTTACAGCTGTTCCAGTCAGGTCAATAAGTCCATTTTTAATCGTTTCAACTTCTGGGAGTTCAGGCATAAATAAATTTTCCGGAGACAGTTTAGTGGTAAAATTAGCTACTGCCATAAAAGCCAGCAACGTCATGGCTGTGTAGCATTAATTACTAATCCATAATTATAAGACATACAGAGTACAAGTTTAATCAAAAAGATAAGGTGATTTATGAGAAATATCCTCATGATATTGGGAACGTTGTTATTCCTTGCTTCCTGTGCTAGTGACCATTTGCAGTACAGTCAGGATCAGTTTACAACTTTGAACTATCAGAAAAATATTGCCAATTCGATTGACTATGCAGATAATTTTATTGATTTTGATGATGCGAATATACCAAAAGCAAATCTAGAGCCGGGGGATTTATCCGCGCTAATTCAGGCAGATGTGGCATTCAATCAGGGCGACTACTTAAAAGCAGCTCCTGTATATTACTATTTATCAGAAAAATATCGTGATCCACGTCTAATATACAAAGGTATAATTTGTTACGAACATTTTAGCGTTGCTCCACATGATACTGCCAGATTAAATCAGTTGATTAACCTTCTGGTAAAAACTGCTCCTGATTCCAAATTGGCACTTCTTTTTTCGATTCGACCAAATGTTGAAAATGGTAATCTTGACGCAGCAAAAGATAGTCTGAAAACTGTAATAAAATCTAATCCTAATAAGGCTCGGGCAATTTTATTATTCCTAACGACTATTATTACCAATGATTATGATCGTAAAGATAGCCAGAATTTGGAGAAATTTGCTGAATTTGTGGCTGATAAATATTCAGATTATCCTGAATCATTATTATTTTCTGTAGTGAGCTATAGTATTACTACCAATTCATCCGCACTTTTAGGTTCTTTGGATAAGATTAATACTTATTATCCAAGCTGGGAAGTTCCTGTTTATTGGTCTGCTGGGATTTTAATGAAAGATGAGCATCTATCTTTATTAATGGATATGCTGAATCATGAAATTGGACGCTATCAAAACCCTTCGGCTACACTTCAGAACTTGTATATTGCGGCACTAATTCGTACTGGCAGTCTGAATCAGGCGAATAACTATATTGAAAGCTCGTTAAGACAAACACCGCATAGTGGCAGTTTAATGGTTAATTCAGCTATAGTCAACTATAAACTGGGCAATATAAATCCTGCAATTACTTCGTTACTTAAAGCTAGACAGAATAATGCCATGCTTGATGGGGTTACTGATTTCTCATTAGCTAGTCTTTATGATTACAGTCATAAATATGAAAGCGCAATTCAATTCTATAAATTATCAGCTACCAAAAGCCCAATCCTGACGCCTTCTGCTGATTTGGCTACATTCCGGGCTTATGTGAATTTAGGGCAATACCAAAAGGCAGATCAGTTTCTTGATGGAATTAGTAAAACACTTCGTTTGACAGATAAGGATGCTTTGATTACCAAAATAACTCTTTATACCAGTCTTGGCAAATATGATATTGCCTATAAACTCACCGAAGATAAGATAAAAATGTACTCAAATGATAAGGTTATGGTGTACTTGTATGCATCCCTTTCCGGCTTCACCAACCGCAGTGCTCAGTCTATCCAGTGGTATAAGAAATATATCAAAATGAATCCAGATGATGCTACTGGCTATAATGATCTTGCCTTTGTTATGACGGAAAATACTACACATTATCAGGAAGCCAGCGTTTATGCACAAAAAGCATATTTATTATCCCCAAAAGATCCAGCAATTCAGGATACAATTGGTTGGGTTTATTATAAACTTGGCAATTATGCCAAAGCTCAAGGCTACCTTGAGAGTGCTTATCAACAGACGCATGATAGCGATACTGCAATGCATTTAAAGCAGGTTTATCTGGCGCAAAAAATGACGGATAAAGCAAATAAAGTGGTTGTATTAACCAAAGAAGTTGAGAAACAGCAGAACGAAAAGCTGATGCTAAATCAGGCAATGCTGATACTAATGTATTATCAGTATGGTTTGGATTTGAATAAATGAAAAAATTAGTTTCTGTACTTCTTTTAGGCATATTATTAACTGGTTGTGCTAGTCTTTATGATACCAAAGTTGATAATCCCGCAGACTATCATAAGCCACAGCAAGTTGATGATAATTATAGCTTAACTGGGCGGTTTTCAATCCGCACCGCAGATAAAAATTATTACGGTAATTTTAGTTGGTTAAAAGAATCAGCTAATGAAGAACTTGATTTTATGTCACCAATTGGTTCTACAGTAGCACAAATAAAAATAGAAAGTGGAATTGCGAGTCTGACTGACGAAGAAAATAAAACCTATAGTGGCGAAAATCTTAATCAACTGATGGAGGAGCGTTTGGGTTTTGTATTGCCAATGGGATATCTACACTATTGGATACAGGGCGTTCCACTGCCACAATATCCTGTTCAGGAGTCATTGAAATCTGGGTTTAGCCAGCTTGGGTGGCGGGTTGAGTATCTAAGCTGGCACGATCAGAATCATCCGCAAATTATTCAGGCAAGTAAAGATGATTTAAGGATAAAACTGCTACTGAATTATTAGTATCTGTTATTGACCCTAAAGGAAATAAGCTAATTATTTATCAACTGTTATTTTCAACTGTCTTACTCAGCGCTCCTTTTTCATGACTATCATAGCCCACAAAATGGGTTATGATAGATAAACCAATAAAAAACAGAAAAATAAATGGCATAAGGTTAAATTTTTTCTTTTCTTTCATTTTCTTTCCCGTCAAGTTAATTGCGTTTTGTAATTGAATCGTTTTATTTTGAGTTATAATAGTGCAATGCAGTATTTTAATCATAACAGTGTTAGATTGCAAGAGTTTTTTAAATATTTTAGAGTGAACTTATGAGTAATGTGAAGAATATGGAGTTAGCTGCCAGTAATAAATATATTAATGCTTGTCTGGATTTACCCGGTTCCAAAAGTATTGCTAACCGTGTTTTACCACTAGCTGCTTTGGCTAATGGTGTGAGTGTCATTCATAATGTACCTGATGTAGGTGAAGATGTTCAATTAATGCTTCAGGCGCTATCACAGCTTGGTATTAAAATTGAAAAAATAAGAACTGATGTTAATGGTTGTTCTAGTTATAAGATTTATGGATGTGCTGGTAAATTACCTGTGGCTAATGCAGAGTTATTTTTAGGTAATTCTGGTACATCAATACGCTTTTTAAGTGCAATGCTAGCATTAACTTCGGGGTGTTACACTATGACTGGTATAGCCAGAATGAAAGAGCGCCCAATTAAAGATCTTGTGGCTGCACTAAGTCAGCTGGGCTGTCAGATTGATTATCTTGAGAATTATGGATTTCCACCGCTAAAAGTTGGGGGATTTATTGATAATAATGTTAGTGAAGTTGCTATTAGTGGCAAGATATCCAGCCAATATTTGACTGGGGTATTAATGGCTCTACCATTACTTGGGCGAATGGTTCGGATAAGAATAGAAGATGAACTAATTTCCCGACCATATGTTGATATTACATTACAGTTACTTGAACTATTTGGTGTTAAAGCATTGGAAATAGAGGAAAATGTTTTTCAGATACCTGTAAATAATGGCTATCAGGCAATTGAATATACGGTTGAACCCGATGCTAGTTCTGCAAGTTATTTTCTTGCTATGGGTGCCATAAATGGTAGTGTAACTGTTAATCATTTATCAGCAACGAGTTTACAGGGGGATCGAAATTTTGCCAGAGTTCTCGAGAAAATGGGGGCAAAGGTGACTTATACCGATACTAGTATTCATGTAAAAGCCAATGATAATCTAAAAGCAATTACGGTAAATATGGAAGATATGCCTGATGTGGCGATGACGATTGCGGTATTGGCATTATTTGCAGATGGTGTTACTACGATTGACGGAATTGCTAGCTGGAAGGTGAAAGAGACCGATCGATTGTTTGCAATCTACACTGAATTAACTAAGCTTGGGGCGAAAGTATCCTATACCGATAGCAGCATTAGCATAATCCCGCCAGAGAAAATAAATGCAAATATTAGTATAGATACCTATAATGACCACCGAATGGCAATGTGTTTTTCTCTGGTTGCACTTGCGGGTACTTCCATAGTTATTAATGATTATGAGTGTGTTGGAAAAACTTTTGCTAATTATTTTGATTTATTTAAACAGATGGTATATTAAAAAAGCTATGCGCAAGATTATTAGTCAAACAGTTATTGTTATTGCTGGGTATTTTCTTTTTATTCGAGTAGCTTTTGCAACAACTACAATTCTAATTGGTACTACTGGTGATTACCCACCTCTAAGTGCAAAAACCGAAAGTGGCTTTGTTGGTACAGATATAGCTATTATTAAGAGTTTTGCGAAGGATCATAAGTTAGACTTACGATTTGTTCCGACAAGCTGGCAAAATTTAAGTGATGATTTGTCTTCTGGCAAATTTATTTTGGCTGTAGGAGGTATATCTGCAAATCCTGAGCGTAGTAAATTATTTTATCTGTCAATTCCGATTGAAAGCTCGGCAAAAGTCGCGATGATTCGTTGTAGCGACAAGGCAAAGTATAGTCAGTTTTCCTTGATTGATAGTGAGTCGGTAATAATTAGTGAAAATCGCGGTGGAACTAATCAGGATTTTGCCTTAAAAAACATCAAACATGCGGTGATCCGGTTAACACCCAAAAATGATGCTGCTATCGCTAGTTTAACCACGAATCCACCTTTAGCGGATGTAATGTTTACCGATAATATTGAAGTTGATTATCGGCATCAATTGAATCACAATTTGTGTTTAGCAGATATTCCCGAAAAATTCCCGGGAAGTCCAAAAGTATTTATCTTCGCAAAAACCGAAGAAGGAAAGAAACTACAGCAGTTATTTAATCAATGGTGGTTAAAGCAGCAGAAGAGTTCGAGATTTTAATTCCAACTTGCTTCAATCAGATCACCTTCTTTAAGTGGGGCACGGCTCATGCAGCTTGAATGGGCAACACCGTTGGTATTATTTGTTGTTGTGCCGTCACTAAAAGTAATTGTGGTCCAAATAATGGTACAACTAAAGCCGTTATTTTTATATACACCAAATAAGGGTAATCCTTTGGCAATAACCGTATTATTGATAAATGGTGTTGCCTCAGCAAAAGATGCAGATACTGGCATGGCTGAAATTTCTTTATTATAACTGGCACTGCTGTCCATTTTTACCATAAATTTTCCACTAATTGGTAATTGGCTGGATTTGCTACTCTTAAATAGAGCACATGATGAAAGCATACTAGCAGTACATAAAATAATAACGATTTTTTTCATTGAGTAAATTTTTTCTTATATTAAAAAAACATTAATCCGGCAAGGAATATAAAACCTGAAAATAACAAGCTTATAATACAGTAGCCCATGATATCACGAGCTCCCAATCCAGCAATTGCCAGTGCTGGCAATGCCCAGAAAGGTTGAGCCATATTCATCCACGCTTCGCCATAGGCAATAGCCATTACCGCATGCCCCATATCTGCGCCAAGTTTTTGTGCTGCACTCATGATAAATGGACCTTGTACTACCCAATGCCCACCTCCCGATGGTACGGCAAAGTTTATCACCGCCGATGATAAAAAAGCCCACAAAGGAAAGGTTTTTACATTGGCAACTTGGATAAACCATTCGGTAATAATTGCGCCTAATCCAGAATGATCAAGCATCGCCTGTATGCTGGCATAAAATGGAAACTGGATCAGTATTCCGGTAGTGCTTTTAGTGCCATTGGCAATTGCTCGGGCATATGCCATCGGACTTCCATGTAAAAGAAGCCCACTAATCAAGAAAATTATATTAACACAATTAATATCAATTTTGAAGCCTTTAGAATAAAAATATTCTATAAGATAAATTACCCCGACTATTGCGATGATAATAGACAAGGTTTTGCTTTCTTCAATTCTGATTGCGGGAGTACTGTTTGGTTCAATTTTATTTTGATTAATTGAACTATCTGCTATATCTAGTAATTCAGGGTTAATCATTTTTCGTTCAGCTTCTTTAGGTAGCATTTTTGCTGTCAATATTGGCAGAATAATTAATAAAGAGCCAGTAATAAAATAATTCATCGGAGTAAAAATTGTTTGGCTTATCGGAATTAAACCAATAGTTTTTTCAAGTGGGTTACCTGCTGTTGCAGCCAGTAATGGTATTGAGCCGGAAAACCCACCATGCCAAGTCAGAAAAGCAATATAAGCACTGGCGATTAATAATGGATAATCTGATTTTGGTTGCTGTTTTGCCACTTCGCGAGCAAGCATCGCTCCAACAATTAGACCAAAACCCCAGTTAATAATGCAGGCTATGGCGCCAATTAGAGTAACTAGTGCCACCCCCTGAGCTGGTGTTTTGGGTATTGAGGCTAGCTTAATAAGAAATTTACGTATTTGTGGCGCACTTGCTAATGCGTGACCTGTAACGACCACCATTACCATTTGCATGGTAAAAGCGAGCAAATTCCAGAAGCCATTACCCCAGATGGAGATCATTTCAATACTTGTAGTACTAGTGAGAGTAACACCCATCACAAAGACAATAATTGTCAATAGCATTGCAAACACTAATGGATCTGGTAGATAACGTCTAACCAGAGTTGTAAAAATTCTTACTAAACTATCCATTTATAGTTACCTTCATTATTTATGATAAAAGGCTTTTATCAGGTTGATTGTTTTTAAAATATCATCGGTACTAACATCTAAATGAGTAACTAACCTTATTATTCCAGCTTTATTAGCTGCTTTAGGGAAAATTACACCGTTTTTGAATAGTTCTTCACGTAATTCTGGGTAACGATCATTAATTTTGGTTAATAAAATATTGGTATTAGTAGCAACTATTTCAACCTCACTAATTTCTCTTAATCCTTTAGCAAGTAGCTCTGCATTATCATGATCTTCACGAAGACGTCCAATATTATGTTCTAGAGCGTATATCCCGGCTGCTGCAACAATCCCAGCCTGACGCATTCCTCCACCAAGCATCTTGCGCCATTTTCGTGCTTCTTTTATCAGCTCTTTTGAGCCACACAAAACTGAACCGAGTGGAGCACCAAGCCCTTTAGAGAGGCATATTGAAACGGAATCAAAATGTTGTGTAATAGTTTCTAAAGTTATGCCTAATTTGCTTACCGCATTAAATACCCGTGCACCGTCAAGATGGCTAGCTAGCCTATGTTCTTTACAGAAAGCTGGGATTTTTTGGAGGTAGTCTAGTGGTAGTACTCTTCCCGTTGTAGTATTTTCAAGGCATAAAAGCTTAGTCCGTGCGAAATGAAAGTCATCGGGTTTAATTGCCTGATACACCTTATCCAAATCAAGTGTGCCATCCGGGTCAAAATCTAATGGTTGTGGCTGGATGCTTCCAAGAATTGCAGCACCACCACCTTCAAACATATAGGTATGTGCCGTTTGTCCAACAATGTATTCATCACCTCTTTGACAGTGTGACATAATACCCAGTAGATTACTTTGTGTGCCAGTGGGTGAAAATACCGCAGCTTCCATTCCTGCCATCCCGGCTATTTGTTCTTCCAGTTTAGTGACTGTTGGATCTTCACCAAAAACATCATCACCAAGTTCTGCTTTTAGCATATATTCAAGCATCCCTTTTGATGGTTTGGTTACCGTATCACTTCTTAAATCTATCATTTTTGGAATCCTGTCTGGTTAAATATCAGTAATTATAAGTTGAATCTATTTTTATCTGGTGAAAATCTATACTAATCATGATTTTTTGTTGAATTAACCTGAGTCCTCACTTTTTAATACTTAATAGCTTGAACGGGATTAATAGATCTTTAACAAATTGGTAATTAGA
>JBDHRI010000120.1:0-5199 GCA_039807465.1 Burkholderiales bacterium
GCATTTCAGTATTATGAGATCTTTTGACCTGCTCCAGATCCAAAGCACGAGCTTTTTTTAATGCATCAAGATCTATTAATTTCTGAGCCTTTGCTAGATTAACTTCAAATTGACGACGTGTAAATGAAAGAGTTTTATTCTCACGTACAGCTTTTACTGTATCAGTATATTTTTGCATAATTGCCTGCCGATTATTTTTATAGTTATGTTCCAGATCTTTCATTATTTGTCCTTTTTCATTTTTATAGTTAGCAAACCATTCCTTGTATTCCTCATACAGGTATTTTTTGAAGTCCTGCCTGATACTCTGCTGCCGATAAATGTCATTCTGCATAAGTAAAACATTGTCCATATATAAAGTTGCTTCCTTTAAGCCAAGGTTTAATTCTTTAACAACAAAATCAACCATATTCAGATTTCGATTACCACATTTAATGCGATCATTGCCCGCTGAATCAACGCTAATAAAATATAATTCAGGATTTATTCCATGGGTTTTTTCAGCTAATTCAAGCAGCACATCAGCTCGAATTAGGCTGTTCAATTCACTAAGATGTATTTTCTGATTTTGACCAGCAATTTCACGTTTTGCCTCTTCTTTTACTTGATCAATTACGGATTGTTTGGCTGATTTTGAATCTGCGTTACCAAGTTCAGAATTTGCTCGGTATTTTCCTGAATCTGATCTAGCTGAGAGTTGCTGGATTCGTTCTCTGACTCGCTCTGGTTCAGTAGCTGCAATTCTGCTAGAATCAAATTCGAGACGTTCAGAATCACGTCCAATTTTTCGATTAGCATGAGTGAGTTCTCGCAAACTGAATTGTTCGATTTCATCATTGTTATTTTCTCCAATAAGTTGTAAATAATTATTTAATGTTTGTTGATGCTTTAGCTGCAAAAAGCTAACTTTATCTTCATCCGATAGTTGCTTGTAAATGTGTCTATCTTTAGCTTGAATTTCTGGTATATATCTAACTTCAAGGGCTTTCCAATCATGCCACTCTTTGAGGTTATGTTGATAAGTATCACTGGCTGTTCCCGCTTCCTGACTATCACGATATAAAGTGCTGTATGATTTCCTAAGATATGAGACTTTATCAGCATCATTTAATGCTAAAAAATCATTTCTGAACACAGAGTCTTTAAGATTTATACCTTTACTTTCTCCTGGAATCATGACGTTCAAATAACTCATTTCTGGAGAATTACCATTACGAATTTTTACCTTGTAACCAATTTTATTTAGCTGCTGAAGGAGTTCAATTTGATTTGCTGGTTTATTCTCTAAAACAAACTCTAAAAGTTGTGCTTTAACCTCCCTATTATGTCCATTAAAAATATCACCTTTATAACGACTAATCATTTCACTTGAGCTATTAAATGTATACCGTAAATTATCTTTCGGAGACTCAAGCCCATACTTTGCATTGATACATTCCTGAAATGCATCAAGGTATTTAATATGTGATTTAATTAATGGATCATAGCTATTACCACTTACTAAATTCATTTTTGGTATTATTATATGAATATGTGGCATTCGCTCAATATGATTACCATTGCTATCCTCGTAAGAACGAACCTTTGGCAAATGAGCCTCAGCATAAAATTCTAGTTCATTCTCTAGATATGCAGCATTAATAAACTGCTTGAATTCGAGAGTGATTTCTTGAAGTATTTCCGGTGCAATATATTGTTCTTTGAATGACATTGTATAGTGAAAATATCTACTTTCCTTATCCTCGGATATGCTATTAATAATTGCATTAGTTTGAGTAAGATTACCAGCTATAATAACTCGCTCATCAAGTTCATCACGAGAAAAAAAACGATCCTGTTTCTGACCTTTTTCAAGATATTCTTTTATCCCACTATGACTACTACCAACCCTTATTAGCATTTAGCTCACCTGCCTTAAAATCTAAGTGTAAATTTTCAAGTTCAGCCTGTATGGCTAATAATCTGCTAATCGCAATATTGAACTTATTATTATCAATTTTGGCAATTTTGCGAGCAACATTCATTGCTTTTGCAAGTTGATTCACATTATTACCAATACGACACATATGAAATAAAAATTGCTGATAATCACGCTTCAGAGGAAACCCCATTCGGTAACGAACATATTCGCTCATATTTAACCCCATTTCAAGAGCGTCTTGCTCCATTAACTTATACTGCTCCGCTGAAAACTTAATGGACTTTTTAATGGACATAATACCCTCCAAAATATAAACATCAAGTTTACCAATTTACAAAAAAATCTATAAGTCGACTATTCGACCTATAGACATATTTTTTCGATTATAAGTCGCATAAGCGACGTATAAAAAATAGGTGTTGATGTTACGATTCTGGAGATAAAAGGGTTTATTAAGGGGTATCCCCTTGATGCACGTAGATTGGCAGGTACGTTAGTACCGTCCGACCAATCACCATCGTGCCTTTCATAAAAAGCATTAATTATTGTGAAATGTAATGTGGTTTGTCATGTGGTTTGTCAACCAAATGACTTATAAATAACTGACTTGACATGTTATTTGTCAAAACAATGTCATATAATTTGTCTTAAAATGGTGGACTATGAAAAATAAAGAAATTTTATTAACGAATATTCCCAAAATTGTGGAATTAAAATTGGCGGGTTTCACATACTCGGAAATAGCAGAAGAGATTAACCAAACATCAAATTTAAATATAAAAGAGAGGACGATACGAAATGTTTTTTATTACATAAAAAATAATACACTAAATAAAAAATATAATACTTTTGCATTATTTGATTTAAGCACGGATGTGGGAATACTAATTGAATATAGTATCGTCGCTCATGGTCTAATTATAACAACCCCGGCTATCGCCAATTATTTTGAATTGAGTCATCAACAGTTAAATAAAGATAATTTTAAGAAGAAAACCACTACAGAAGAAGGTATATTATATGCAAAACGACTACTGAGGCAGTATTGGGTGAGCGATAAAGATATCATTGATCATTTAAGAAAAACTAACCCTCCACAACAAAAGATTGATTACCCAAGTTTCATTAACAAATTACACACCATTATTAATGAAGAAGTTAATAATTGGATTTTTGAGTTAAAGAAAATTACTAAAAAATATCTTGAAATGAAAGGAACAATATTATGACAAAATATTATAGCGAATTAGATGTAGAAAGCTGTTTGTCTACAATTCATGAGCTAAAAACCAAAGTTAAAACTGGACTTGACGCTAATGAAGTGTTAGAACGAAGTAAAGAACGTTTTCTAGAATTACTTGAATGGAAAATTCCTGCGTATATGATTGTGAAACATTTTCATGAACATAACATAAATATCCCTCAAAATAAAATTAAAGCTTATATTACATCAATAAGACCAAAATCAAAGCAAAAGACTAAACGTAAAACATCAAAAACTTTGACTCAAAAGATAAAGCCTATCAACAATGAAATTAATATAGTAGGAGAATAAAAATGGTTGATAAAAATTATCTAAATGAACTAATTTGCCAACTTGATCAGCAGAATTCTAACCCCATATTAAAATCAGATAACCAAGTTATGAAATCTCTAATACAATTACAAGATCAAATAAAAAGCAATAATTTCACTTCAGCAACTAGTACATTAAATACATTAGCAAAAAGCTTAGAAAAAAGTGTTTATGAAAAATTAAGGGAATGTCTGAATCATTTCAGAAATAACCCAACAGATATATATCCTAGTGAAAATGAAGTTTATACTAACCCACCAGAAAATAATGAAAAGCCAGCAGATCAGGCAAAAGAAATTGGGGCTTCAGAACCAACAGCCCCGAAATCAGTTATCAGCCTATCACAATTTAATGAGCTAAAAAACTACATTTTTGAATTGAGAAAGCAAATCATAAATCTTTCAACAGACGTGACTAATGTATCTGAAAAAGCAAATTTAATGGGTGGTAGAGAGGAGAGAACTAGTACTCTCCAGCTAACTTTGGAATCAGTACAGAAATCACTCGATAACCGAACACTGGAACTAATCGAAAATCTGCAAACTACAAATAACTATACAAAAGACCTACCAGAAAAAACTACAAATTTTATATCTTCCACACTAAGCGAAGCATTGGATCCTCTTTATAACGGCAGCACGCATAAATACGCAGTAAAGTTCAAAGAAGAATTACTTGAAGAAATAGAACTGATTAATAAAAAAGTTCGTAGAAGTGCTGAAAATTTAGCAACTGAGGTGGTAGAACAAGCCATGAATAAAGTTAACAATTTGAATAATGACTATGTTAATAAAGTTACATCAAAAAACACTAACCTAATTATTTATGGATTAATTGGTGGAATTGTAACGAGTATTCTAACTGGAGCATTCGTTGGGAAAATGGTTGGTAACTCTGTATCTGAAGCAACAGTAAATTACATTGACACACAATTGACAAGAGCACAACAGCAACATCAAGAAGAAATGCAAAATTTGAAGCGAAGTAAGAAATAAGAACAAATTAACAATGGAACTTGTATATTATGAAAAACACCTTCAGAAAATTAATTCGGTGGCTTTGCTCTAAAAAAACAAATACCCCAAAATATTTTATTGCGTAGCAATTATTTCATAGCAATTTTAGTTGCTATGCTTCGAGGTTATGGGCGACCAAATAAGCCCATGTAAGCAATCCCCCTCGATGGGGTTATTGCTTACATATTGTTGAAAAAGAAAAACCACGACATAAGTCGTGGTTACTAATAATTAATTTTTATGCTTTTTATGTCGTAATTCGTGATTAGCAAATTTATATAATGAATATGTAAATGCTGCACCGATACCAACAAATATAATAGCAGAGCCTAAAAACCAGTCCATTATTTACCCTCCTTAAATTTAATTGATAACTTTAAAACCAGCAATGACATTATCTGAAACGATAACCATAACATAACGATAACTAGAGCTGTTTTACCTTTACTCGTGGTATGCCAACCAAACCATAACCAAACAGGCGGGCTAGCCCATGCAAGTAGCCTTAATTGCTCAGAAATTACTTTTAGTACATCATAGTCAAGTAAAGACAACTGCACTTTAATAAAAAATCTTTTTATTTTCATACGTTATTATACCTCATACAATTAATTTATTAACAATCTTTAATGGTATTCCAAATACT
This sequence comes from Burkholderiales bacterium, assembly GCA_039807465.1. Classification (GTDB taxonomy): domain Bacteria; phylum Pseudomonadota; class Gammaproteobacteria; order Burkholderiales; family UBA11063; genus Aquella. The sequence goes on from JBDHRI010000120.1 coordinate 5,160, forward strand.
AACAATAGGTTAATCATCTCTTTATACGTTATCCAATGAA
>JBDHRI010000012.1:0-24298 GCA_039807465.1 Burkholderiales bacterium
GGCTGATAACTTGCAGCGATTTGTCCGCGGTTTTGTCAATGTTTCTTAATATTTCCCAGATGCCATTCGGATTGTATGTTAAATTCATTTTGGTAATAAAATACCAAAAAATTATTCTGAGCTTAATATTAACCTGATATTAGGTGATTGTGATTTATGCTGTAACTATTGGAGTGGCTGTGTTTTGAGCTCGTGTTAGCAATAGATGAAATTAAAAAATTAAATTAGCAGAATCAATAATTTGTTCTAGGTTTTGTTTTGCTTGCTGGAGATTAACTAACGCATTTCTATATTTCTCAGCTAATTCGGATTGGACTTCTGAAGCATGAATACGGATAGTCAGCTTTTTTAGCTCATTAATGGAAATGCTTTTATTTTTTGCCCCACGCTCTGCGCTTTCGAGGATTTTTTTGCCGTAATCACTATTCAAAAGTAGGTAGATGTAATAGGGGTCAAAACCATCGTTGGCTCTGAGAATGTATAGGTTGCTATTGGCAATTAGGCGATAGCTAATATCAGGTATCATAAAGCATTTTATCTGTGTGGAACGGGCAAGTAATACAATGTCATTAAACTGGGTTTGATACTTTTCATGTTTTTTGAATGTCTGACTGTCAATCGCTACCAGCTTGTCAATATCAATTCCATCTTCGGTCAGTGCCATTTGATTCAGGATAAATGATTTACCGTCTGGTTGTTGAAATTCACTACTTTTTGTAAATAGATGGCAGCCACGAAAAATTTTGCAGCAGGATTGTAACTCAACTTGTAAGTAATTGTTATTTGCTACTAGTGGATTTATCTTGTAAGGCATTAACATGAGAGTTCGCGGATTGAATCGATAATTTACCTGATGTAAGTCATATGAACTGGCTAAGCCAGATATTCCATCAACAATACTTTGTTCTTCAAGCATTTCTGATATTTTTGATATTTTTGAATCTTCACTAAGGGTGTTATATGCGGAGAAGAAATTTTCGGTAATAAAATAAATCTTATCGGTGTTGCGATTTTTCTTCAATGTTAATAAGAGCCTGCCTTCTTGCTTTTCATCATTAATAAAGATAATGCTCTCAATAAAATTATTATCAATGAGTATTTTTCTAAGCGATGTCAGATTATCCATGTCTGAAATATTTATTCTGATAGATAAAAATAATCTTCCATCTGGTGAAAGGAGTTCCAACATCCTAAAAATATGATAGTAAAAAGCTGTAGTGCCGGGAATCATCTTATTTAGAAATTCTGCGGATAGAGTTAGCTCATGTTCTTTTTGTTTGATCGTTATTGGGGCTTCTATCATGATTCCATCAGAAATTGGACTTATTCCTTCAATGGTTGTATAGTCTGCGTAGTGAATGAATTTATTAATACTTAGGTATGCAACATCATACGCTTGATTAGGGTTTGTTTTATCTAAGTCTCCAAGAATTATATTGTCTAGTGGTTTTGAGCTAAAAAGGTTATTGAGAGTATTAACTTTCCAGCGACTATAATCAATAATATACGAGGTCAATTTAATGTTTTTTAGACTAATAAATTGAGTATTTAACACACCAAAGGTAATAAGGTTTGCGTTATCTTTGGTGATTGTCTGTGCTATGATTTTGTCAATTATCGAACCAAATCTATTGTCAGAGATTGAATTTAATAAAAGCTTTTGCAGGGTTATCAATTTTAAATTATCTGCTTCATTTATGAATTCTGCAATTTTTGCCCAAACTTCCTTTGTGATGTGGGATAAATCATGATTTATCCCAACCAAGTTGAATAAGATAGCCAGCTTCTCATTTGATTTACCTAGCTCGTTTGCTTTTTCGAGAAGTTTTTTAACAGTACTAATTTGTTTAAGAGAATAGGTTTCTTGTTTATGTACGACAAGACCCAATATAAGACACTTGATAATTGGCTCTAATTCTGTATTAGCAGTAAGAATACTATATTCTTTTAGGAAGTTAATCAGCCCGGAATTAAGTGATTTATAGTTAATTTTATAAGCCTTGCTAATAAAAGTTATTGATATATTATGGTCGTAGCTATTGATTTTAACATTATCGGCTATATATAATCCATTATTGAATATAATATAAATGTTATTGGAAACTCATGACAAAAGAAGCCTTGATTTATCAAACTGTTAATACCAGAAGCGGTCAGGTTGGGTATTGTAAAACCGGGAATGGACCGCCCTTGATTTTGATAGTGGGTTATTCCGGGACTCTTTATCACTGGAATCGCCATTTTATTGATGAGTTATCACAGAACTTCACGGTTTATCTTGTTGATAATCGGAAAATTGGCTTGTCTGAATCAAAAAATGACTATTCAATGTTAGGTATGGCACAGGACATTATTGATTTTATTGATGAATTAGCTATTATAAAACCGATACTGTTCGGCTGGTCTATGGGCGGGATTATTACCCAATCAATATTAAAACTTCGTCCGGAAATTGCATCTGGAATTGTTTTATTGGCAACAGTACCACACCATAACTATACTAGTCCAGAGTTTATCCAGCTTCTGATGAATAGTGAACACCTGCCAGCTAATGAATTTCGCTTACAGCTTTATGCGATGTTTTTTTCTACCAAGCCAAGTGAAAGTCTGAAAGAGCTAATTACTCGAGCTGCTGCGGAAATAACTGACTACCATTATCGCTTTAACTTTGAAGCCAAAGAACTACAGGATTATTCTGTCGCAACTTGGGCGGGTAGTGATGCAACAGCTCTTTCAAATATTACGATACCTACATTAATACTGAAAGCTCGGAATGATCTCGTTGTCAGTAGTGAGGCAGCACAGTTTTTTGCTACGCATATTCCGTTTGCCAAACTGATTGATTATCCAACTGGTGGACACTTCTTTCTTCATCAAAACCCAGAGGAAGTTGCTAGGGATGTGGGCAATTTCTTTAATAGTTCCCCGTCCTGACAGATGTGGTAAAATCATGAGTTCTAAAAGTTAATCCAAATTTAATAAATAAGTAGTTGTTATGCTAAAAAATGTTGTTTATAAGATCTTCGGTACCAGAAATGAACGCTTGTTAAAGCAGTATTACCGTGTTGTTAACCAGATAAATGGGCTTGAAGCGCAAATAAGTAAACTCACTGATGATGAGTTGCGGGCAAAAACAGCCGAATTCAGGCAGCGTTATGCCGATGGGCAAACATTAACACAATTATTGCCAGAGGTTTTTGCTGTTGGGCGGGAAGCTGGCAAGCGTGTTTTAAATATGCGTCATTTTGATGTCCAGCTAATCGGTGGTATGGTTCTAAATGATAATAAGATTGCCGAGATGCGGACAGGTGAGGGTAAGACTTTGGTTGCAACTTTGCCAGCATACCTAAATGCAATTTCTGGCGATGGAGTGCACGTTGTTACAGTAAATGACTACCTTGCTAATCGTGATGCAGAAACAGTACGACCATTGTTTGAGTTTCTTGGGCTTAGCGTTGGCGTAAATCTACCCGATATGCCACCAGAAGCCAAGCGCGAAGCATATGCAGCTGATATTACTTATGGTACTAATAATGAATTTGGTTTTGATTACCTGCGTGATAACATGGTTTTTGAAGCTGGGCAAAAAGTTCAGCGCAAGCTTTCTTTTGCGATTGTCGATGAAGTTGATTCAATTCTAATTGATGAAGCACGGACACCGCTGATTATTTCTGGTCCAGCTGAGGGATCTAATGAATTATACCAGAAACTTAATGCTATTCCACAAATGCTAGTGGCTCAAGAAGCCGAAGATAGTACTGAGGGTGATTTCTGGGTTGATGAGAAAAATCATAATGTTGTACTTTCTGAAGCTGGTCACATTAAAGTTGAGCAGATTATGTCTGAAATGGGGCTGATAGAAGAGGGTGATAGCTTATATAATGTTCATAATATTAGTCTAATGCATCACTTGGTTGCAGCTATGCGTGCTCATTATGTATATTTTAGAGATCAGCATTATGTAATCAATGATGGTGAAGTGGTTATTGTTGATGAATTTACTGGTCGTTTGATGTCCGGTCGTCGTTGGTCTGATGGTTTGCATCAGGCAGTAGAGGCAAAAGAAGGTGTTGAGATTCAGCGTGAAAATCAGACGATGGCATCAATTACTTTCCAGAATTATTTCCGGATGTATAAAAAACTATCTGGGATGACTGGTACTGCTGACACTGAGGCATACGAGTTTCAGCAGATCTATCGACTTGAAACAGTTGTAATCCCAACTAATAAACAGATGGTGCGTAAAGATTATAATGATAAAATCTATATGACCACTGAAGATAAGTTTAATGCAGTTATTGAAGATTTGAAAGAGTGTTCTGCTCGCGGTCAGCCGGCATTAGTTGGTACCACGTCTGTTGAAAGTTCTGAAGTTCTATCGAAAATGTTGGCTAAGGCAGGATTAAAGCACTCTGTTCTAAATGCCAAACAGCACGCGAGTGAAGCGGATATTATTATTCAGGCGGGATATCCGGGTAATATTACTGTTGCCACTAATATGGCTGGGCGTGGAACAGATATTATTCTCGGTGGTAATCCTAAACCAGAGATAAAAAAAGTCCGTGAAGATGCTTCATTAAGCGCAGAGCAACAGCAGGCTAAAATAGATGGAATAATGCAGGAATGGCAAAAGCTTAATCAGCAGGTGCTTGATGCTGGTGGTTTATATATTATTGGTACTGAGCGTCATGAGTCGCGCCGTATTGATAACCAGCTGCGTGGTCGTTCTGGACGTCAGGGTGATCCGGGTGCTTCACGTTTTTATCTGTCTCTTGAAGATCAGCTGCTACGGATTTTCGGTGGTGAGCGTATGCGTGGTATGATGCAGCGTTTGGGGATGAAGCCAGGTGAAGCAATTGAGCATCGCTTATTATCGCGGTCTATTGAGTCTGCACAACGTAAAGTTGAAGGGCATAACTTTGATATCCGTAAACAATTACTGACCTATGATGATGTTTCAAATGATCAACGGAAAGTAATTTACCAACAGCGCGATGAAATTCTGGAGGCTAATGATCTAACTCCAATGAGCACAAATATGATTAAGAGTGTTGTTGGTGATTTATTTGACTTATATATTCCACCAAAATCAATGGAAGATGCATGGGATATCAAAGGGCTTGAGAAAGCACTCAAAGATGAATACCACATAGGTTTTGCTTTGGCAGACAAAATAGAAGTAGATCCAAATATTGATGAAGTTTTATTGCGTGAAGAGTTGATTGAAACAGCACTTAGCCAGTATAAACAGAAATTGGATAATTTTAAAACCAGTATCAGCATGGAAGTTGTCAAGTTTGCAGTTGCCATGTTGCCTGAGAATAAAGAGCAGTGGAATCTAGCTGCAATAGATGGTTTTATTGCCCAAAATGGTGGGGTTAGTGAAATAAACTTTGCTGAAACCTACTCTAATCCAAATGCAACTCAAGTTGAAGTTCTGACTGAATTTGGTAAAGTAACTAAATCAATACTGGATAATCAGGTGCTACGCTTTGAACGTGGTGTTTTATTACAGCACTTAGATCACTATTGGCGTGAGCATTTAACCCAGCTAGAACACCTTCGTCAGGGGATTGGTCTTCGTGGCTATGCTCAGAAAGATCCAAAACAGGAATATAAACAGGAATCATTTAATCTGTTCTCTGATATGCTTGATAATCTTAAACAGGATGTGGTTAAAGTACTTTTTGCAGTTCAGTTGCAAAGTATGGATGATGTTCCAAATGAAGATGATTTTGATGAGGATGTGCCAATTAGTAATCAACATCTTGATTTTAATGAACAGGCACAGTTTGCCGCAATGGAAAATCAGCCTCCTAGTAGGAATGCTCCATGTCCTTGTGGAAGTGGTCAGAAATATAAACACTGTCACGGTAAACTTGCATAATTTAAAAACCTGCTTTAACAGCAGGTTTTATTTATTTGGTGATTAAAAATGGCACTGGCGTTATTAATTGTATTGGGTATCGATTGGGCAACAGGTTACGCAATCGCTGGTTATTGCATGGCGCATGGAGTCAAACCCTATGGTTATGCTTTTTGGCAATCGTTTGGTCCTTTTTTGTTACTCCTTATCATTCAGATATTCAGAAAAGAGCTATGGCTTGATAAAGAAGGTATGATTTATGCTCTTTTATGTGCCTTAGCCGGTATTGTATTCCCCAATTTGTTGATTTATTATGCAGTTAGTAAAATACCTTCCGGGTTACTAACCGTTATCGCTAATTTATCACCAGTTTTTACCTGTATCTTGGCATGGTCGCTAAAGACCGAAAAATTCTCATTAATTAAATTTATCTGGGTATTACTTGGTTTATTCGGTATTACAATAATCATAATGCCATCTGGAAGATTAATAGCGTTAGATCTTGGAAGTATCTGGATTTATATTGCACTTTTAATTCCATTTAGCTATGCCTTTAGTGCCGTTTATATTGCTAAATTTCATCCGGGAAATGGCTCTATCTTATGTTATGCAATGTGGATGTTACTATTTTCAAGTCTAATAATTAGTCCGCTTACAGTTATAAATCAGGGTTATTATGAGTTGACTATTCATGATTTCAACTCATTATTAATTCTATGTGAAATACTATTGTCAACTTTAGGTTATATACTGTTGTTTATTATAATCAACAAAATTGGGGCGGTATCATATACACTAGTAAATGCTGTTGCTGCCGCGAGTGGTGTAGTTTATGGCGTAATTCTTGGGCAGCATTTACAAGGTATCGTGTATTTCGCAGTTTTTTTAATAATACTAGCTATTGCTGGTTTGATCTATACCCAAAAACGATAATAATTACCTATAATTAATTGTCTTTTTACTGATACCAATGAATAAGTTATAATCTTGCCTTAAAACGTAAAACAGAAGAGAAATAAATGCTAAAATTTGAATTATTAAAAAAAGATGGAAATGCACGTCGTGGGCGGGTTCATCTAAATCATGGCGTAGTTGAGACACCGATTTTTATGCCCGTGGGTACTTATGGTGCAGTTAAAGCGCTTGCTCCAACGGATCTAGAGGCTTCTGAAGCGCAGATAATCCTTGGTAATACCTTTCATTTATGGTTACGACCTGGGCTTGATATTATTAGCAAATTTAATGGGTTACATCAGTTTAATGGCTGGGATAAACCAATTTTGACTGATTCTGGTGGTTTTCAGGTATTTAGCCTTGGTAAATTACGCAAGATTAAAGAAGAGGGAGTTTATTTTCAAAGCCCAGTAGATGGCTCAAAATTATTCCTTTCACCTGAAAAATCGATGGAAATTCAGACCGTTCTTAACTCGGATATTGTGATGATTTTTGATGAGTGCACTCCGTATCCAGCAGATTACAAAACTGCCCGTGAATCCATGGAATTATCGCTACGCTGGGCACAGCGTTCACGGAATGCATTTAATGAATATGGCAATCCGAATGCACTATTTGGAATAGTCCAAGGTGGAATGTATATGGATTTACGCAAGCAGTCGCTTGATGGTTTAATGCAGATTGGTTTTGATGGTATTGCAATTGGAGGATTGTCCGTTGGTGAACCCAAAGAGGAAATGGAGCGGATGTTATCTGAACTGGTGCATATTTTACCAGAAGATAAACCGCATTATCTAATGGGGGTCGGAACGCCTGAAGATCTGGTGTATGGGGTTAAGCATGGTATTGATATGTTTGATTGTGTAATGCCAACCCGTAATGCACGTAACGGCTGGTTATTTACCCGCTTTGGTGATGTTAAGATCAAAAACGCCAAATATAAAGATGATACTGCACCACTTGACGAAACATGTGCTTGTTATACATGTAAAAATTTCTCGCGAGCATATCTCCATCACTTGTTTAAAATCGGCGAAATTCTTGGTTCGCGCCTGAATACTATTCATAATATCCATTATTATTTGCAACTGATGGCTGAAATTCGCCAAGCAATTGATGAAGGGACTTTTAGCCAGTTTGAAGAAAGATTTTACGCTGAACGCAGGCAGTTAGCAAATTTAAGTTAAGTCGTTAGAAAGTAAGGTTATGATAGGATCTGTTGAGGTTATATTTTTTATTGGCTTGGTAGTTTTTATGCTGATTTTTCTCGAGCTAGGGAGGCTAATTAGCATTTCTGCGATTAGGCGAGGAACTAAGACAGGCTCTTCAGGTTCTGGTCCGGTAGAAACGATTGTCTTCGGTCTCTTGGGTCTATTGATTGCCTTTACTTTTACAGGGGCTGAGTCTCGTTTTGAATATCGTAGGCAATTGATAATTAGCGCTGCTAATGCTATTAGCACAGCATACTCACGAATTGACTTGTTGAGTCCAGAAGTTCAACCAAAAATGCGTAGCCTGCTTAAAAATTATACCCTTATCCGTGCAAAAATATATCAGGATCAGGAAGATGTATTTAAAGAAAATAAGCTGCAGCAAGCAAGTGATGAGCTTCAGAAACAAATTTGGCAATTGGCTTTATCTGAGTGTCATAAATCAGATACTCGTACCTGTGATATGCTTTTTCTGCCTGCATTAAGTGATGTTTTTAGTGTTGCAACATTAAGGCAGGCAGCCTTATTAAATCACCCACCATTGATAGTGTATGTTCTTTTAGTTGTAATTGGATTATTTGGTGCTTTATTAGTTGGATATGCATTGCCGGTGTCAAAAAGTCGTAATCTACTATATATGCTAACTTATGCCTTAATTATATCCATGTTAATTACCTTGATTGTTGATATGGAGCTTCCACGAAGTGGTTTTGTCCGTATAGATTCTGCGGATCAGTTAATGATAAATTTGAGTAATAGTATGTGATCTAGGTGTTTAACTGTATTTAGTGTTATCAACTTATGAGGTATTTTTTTAAGTACATAATAACGGATAAAATATAATTTAAAGCTGGCGAGTTGTTCTGTAAAATCTGTCGCTAAAACTCTTGTAGATGCTAGTGATTGCTAAAAGTGGTTATTATTTATGCGTTAAGAGTTTGTGTTATAATCTGGCATTAATTCAAAAATTTATTGAGTACGGTTATCATGACAAAAGTAGTTACGCTAGCGCATTATTATACGACCCCAGAAATACAGGAAATGGCTGATAAAGTTGGTGATAGTCTTGAATTATCACTGTTTGCCAGAGATGCCGAAGCTGATCTTATCGTGTTTGCTGGTGTGCGTTTTATGGCAGAAACAGCAAAGATACTTAACCCACAGGCAAAAGTAGTGTTGCCAGATATGGGGTCAACCTGTTCTTTGGTTACCATGACTGATATTGGTCGCTTAAAAAAATGGCGCGAAGAGCACTCAGATTATGTCCATGTTGCCTACATTAATTCATCAGCTGAACACAAAGCACTATCTGATTGGATTGTAACCTCAAGAAATGTTGATGATATAATTGCTCATCTGCATGAAGAGGGGAAAAAAGTCATTTATTCTCCAGATAGAAATATGGGAGCATTTCTCAATTTTCAGTATGGTTATGATATGCCACTCTGGGATGCTGTGTGTGAAGTACATGATAAATTCAATAAGGCTGCTTTGGATGAAGCCTTTGCTGCTGTTAGTGGAGATAAGTACCTGATTGCTCACCCTGAGAGTCCGTTACCTGTTTTACATGAGTCTGATTATATTGGTTCTACCAGTCAGATGCTTAACTGGGTTCGTGATTATAGTGGGAATCCGTCAGCTGTGATTTTTGTCGCGACAGAGGATGGTATTTTATATAATATGAAAAAGGCTCGTCCTGATCTAGATATCCGTCAGGCACCAATCTATACGGGTTGCCAGTGTAATTCATGTCCATACATGAAGCTAAATACGATAGAAGCACTTAAAGCAGCACAAGAAGGGCGTGGTGGGACGGAAATTGATTATTTATCTGAAGAATTAATGAGAGAAGCTAAAAAGCCTATTGACCGAATGCTTGAATTTAGTGAACGTTACTATAAAAAATAATTGACAGTTAGGATAGTAAAAATTATGCGGATACTTTTGACTAATGATGATGGATATTTAGCAGCAGGTATTAAGGCTGTATATGCAAATCTGGTGCATGCCGGACATGAGGTTGTGATTATTGCACCGGAACGTAATTCAAGTGGTGCCGGACAGTCGATTGCTGTGTATAATCCAATTAGTATTACGCAGGTTGAAGAAAAAATTTATTTTGTGTCAAGTACTCCTGCAGATAGTGTGCGACTTGGTTTGCAATATGTCTATAAATCTCCAGATAATTATCCGGATTTAGTAGTTTCGGGAGTTAATTTGGGGGAAAATGTTGGTGAAGACGTTCTTTATTCTGGAACTGTTGGCGCTGCTAGAGAAGCTAGTTTGCATGGTATTCCGGCATTAGCATTTTCGACTAATGGTGTAAATAAGGAAACTCATAATAAGTTTGATCATTTACAGTCTGCTGCTCGGGTTGTTGGTGAATTGGTAGCTAAAGTAGAAGCGAATCTGAAGCAGTTACCCAAAGTTTTTGTTTGGAATATTAATATTCCTAATGTAGCATATGAGCAGATAAAAGGTTATGAAACCACTAAACTTGGTTTACGTCCACTTCACCGTCCATTGATGGAGCAGGTGACACCACGTGGTAATATCATTTACTGGCAAGGTTACTCAAGTGAGCCAGAGAATTGTGAACTAGGTACCGATCTTGCTGTTTACCTAAAACAGGAGAAAGTCTCAATTACACCGCTTGAAGTTTTACCAACAGATTATAGCCAGATGCCGATTATTGAAGCTTTAACTAATTAATTTAGAGGGATTAAATGAGAAATTTACTGATTTTAAGTTTAGTTATGGCTCTGGGAGCATGCGCTGTTACCAGAGAGACTCCAGCACCAGTTGTAAATGTGACTGCGCCAAAATCCCTAAACCCGACTCCTGCAACTCCTCCAGCTGCGGCAGCTACGACTACTACTTCTGCTCCACCAGCCAAAACAACTGTCAGTAAGATTAGTGATGATGACGATGGTGTGGTAGTTCAAAATAGCAGTAAAAATAGCGCAAGTTCGGTAAGTAAAGCTTCTTCGGCTAAGGCTGTAGCTAAGTCTGGAAGCGGCGCTGTAATTTCTGGAGTGGATTGGTTAAGACCAACCAATGGTCAGATTACTCAGGCTTATACTGCAGCCTTAAAAGGTATAGATGTATCCGCACCTGAGGGGCAGGCAATTCTGGCGGCTAATGATGGTAAGGTAGTTTATAGTGGCAATGGACTAAAAGGCTACGGTAATCTGATTATTATCAAGCATCAAGATAATTTCCTCACTGCTTATTCACATAACAAGGTTAATTTGGTAAAAGAGGGTAGTAGTGTTAAACGTGGGCAGAAGATTGCTGAAGTTGGGAAAACTGATAGTGAAAAGCCACTTCTTCATTTTGAATTGCGTAAGAGCGGGAAACCAATAAATCCAACGGCTATTTTTGAATAGAAACTAAATGCAAAAAAAAATCATATTATTGTCAATGTTTGTTCTAAATGGTTGTGCGTGGTTATCTGGACCCGATGATAGACCACCACAGCAATATACTCCGACCTATCAGTATGGAAATACTCCAATGGGGGTTTATGTCGGTAATCCTGAAGATATAGGGGATGACATGATGGGGGATGATATGTATATGCCTGATGGACAACCAATGGGAGAGTATCAGGCTCAATCTGGTCAGCAGGAACAGCAGTTTCAATATATTCAGGGGCAGGAAGAGCTAATGGCGGATCAGTCAAAGCAGCAGATCAAACAGTATAATGCAGAACAGCAGATTGGTGAAAGTCTTACCAAACAATATATGCAGCAGATTAAATCCCAACAAGGTAACAATTAGAATAAGCATAATGTAAAAATTAAATAAACCCGGTCGTCTTTACTGCCGGGTTTATCATTATTTAACATATGGTTATTGAAGAGGAGTATAATATTAGATTGAGTTAAAATAAAAGTTTTCTTTTTTAACTTACCGCTTTAACTCTTGCACTATCATGAAGATTTTTCTAATGTATGCTTACATTCTCTGATTTTCCAATGTCTTTATTTCTAGTTTAAGAGTGAAAGATGAGTTATAAAAGATATTTAGAGCGATTGGAGAGTTAATGGAAAAAAATCTGGATTTCCTAGTAAAAAAATGTAATAGTTTGGGCAAAATCGCTGCGGCTGTGGTTTACCCATGCAGTGATGTGGCTTTAAGTGGTGCATTAAAAGCCAGAGATTGTGGTGTAATAGAACCTGTTCTTGTTGGTCCTATCTCAGAAATAAATGATACTGCACTAAAATATGGTTTTGATATCAGTGGGATTAAAATAGTTGATAGTAAGGATGATACTGAAGCAGCAGCCAAAGCAGCAAGCCTTGCCGCAAATGGAGAAGTAAAGCTCCTGGTAAAAGGTAGTCTTCATACCGACATAATGATGCATGCAATAATGCAGCCAGAATATAATCTTCGCACTCATCAGCTAATTAGTAGCAGCTGTCTTATGCATTTACCAACCTACAACCGCTTGATCTTTATTGCTGATATGGTAATTAATATTGCTCCGACGTTGGAACAAAAAGTACAGATACTTGAAAATGCAGTTGATTTTGCGCACGCACTAGGGTGGGAAAATCCAAAGGTTGCAATTATTGCGGCAGTTGAAACAGTTAACCTCAAAATGCCAGCCACTGTAGATGCAGCAATTATTGCCAAGATGGCTGATCGAGGGCAAATAACTGGTTGTATCGTAGATGGTCCAATTGACCTCGATATCGCTGTTGATCCAACTTCAGCCAAAATCAAGCACTTTAAATCACAAATCATGGGCGATGCTGATATTTTGATTCTTCCTGATTTGCAATCAGCAAATTCGTTATATAAGCAAATGATTTTTATGGGGAAGGCTGATGCTGCTGATGTAATTCTAGGGGCGAAAATTCCGGTGGTAGTAACTAGTCGTTCTGATGATGAGGAAACTCGGCTAAATTCGATTGCTGCTGCTGCCCTTCATGCTCATTATCAAACAAGGACTATTTAATGAAAAATGCTGTAATTGTAATTAATTCTGGATCAACTAGTCTAAAATTTGCTCTTTATGCTGTTGAGGGTAATGATCTAGCTATTTTAGCGGATGGTAGTTATACCGGAATGCCGCAAAATACTCATATTAAAATCAAGGATGCCAGAGCTAAGGTTATAGAAGAAAAAGACTTTGCCAATGATAGTATCAATCATGAAAAAGCACTTTCATTACTGATACCTAAGCTTGAAGAACTTTTCCCTGATCTTGAAGTCAAATATGCTGGGCATCGGGTAGTATCGGGTGGCGAGAGATTTATGGATGCAGTGAAGCTTGATAATGAGATCATTGATTATCTAGAGCAGTTGTCTGAAATTGAACCAACTCACCAACATTTTGAAGTAATGGGTGCTAGAGCGTTGGCTAAAGTATTTCCTAACATTATTCAGACAGCTAGTTTTGATACCTCATTTCATCGCACTATGCCAAAGGTAGCAGAATTTTATGCAGTACCTGACGAAATCGCCAAACATGGTGTACGTCATTGGGGGTTTCACGGTATTTCCTACGCCTACATTAGTACTCAGTTAGCCAAATTAGTGCCACAAGCGAGACGAGCCATTGTTGCTCATCTTGGTGGTGGTGCTAGTCTTTGTGCCATGCTTGATAATAAGAGTATCGATACTACGATGCAGTTCGGTGCAATTACTGGTTTGGTAATGGCAACTCGAAGTGGTGACTTTCCTGCTGATGCATTATTATATCTACTTAAAAAAGAAATCTATACTCCGCAAGAGCTTGAGATTTTGCTGAGTAAAAAAAGTGGTTTACTTGCTCTTTCTGACAATCTTTCTGAAAGCATGCAGGTAATTGAAGATAATAATTCAGAAGCTGCAATTTATGCGCGCGAGAAATTTGATTACATGTTATTAAAATATCTGGGTGCTTATACGGCTATTCTTGGTGGCTTGGATACATTGGTATTCACTGCGGGGATTGGCGAGAATGATGCCAAACTAAGAAAACGCATTTGTGAGAAACTTGGCTGGCTAGGAGTTAGCTTAGATGAATCAGCAAATAGCCGTGCTGTAGGCGGTGGCGCAGCAGTAAAGATTAGCACTAGTGATTCAAAAATAGAAGTATATGTTATTCCGACAAATGAGGAGCTGATGATTGCTAGAAGCACTCTTGAAATAGTTTATAATACATAACATATTTAGAAATAAAAGTAGCATGAAGGAGATACAATGCTAAACCAGTTACAACAATTTAATGGTAGCTTTCCATTAACTACAACCGCTAAAGAGTTTAATGACTATCTGAAAGATTATCTTGAACGCTCAGTATTATTTATGGATGTAATGCGTAAGCGTGGTAACCAAATGATGGACATGACCCATAATAATTCGGCAACAGTACTTAATTTTGAGCATAAGGTCATCATGGATGGTAGCAAATTTGAGCGACCAATCAATTATTGGCTTGCTGAGATTTTGCCACCTAAGGGTGTTAAAACTGATCATAAATTGCGCCCATATGTAATTCAAGATCCGCGCGCTGGACAGGGACCAGGAATTGGTGGGTTTAAAAAAGATAGTGAAATTGGAAATGCTTTAAGGCATGGTCATCCAGTTTATTTTATCGGTTTTAATTCAGAACCAGTGGAGGGGCAAAGCTATGAAGATATAATTCATGGGCAATTGGCTTTTTACGAGCATGTTGCTAAGCTTCATCCACATAGTCCGAAAATGTGCACAGTTGGTAATTGTGCCGCTGGCTATCTAACCATGTTTAGTGCTATGCAGCATCCAGAAATTTTTGGACCAATTCTGATTGCTGGTTCTCCACTTTCATACTGGAATGGTGAACGAGGGCGTTATCCAATGCGCTATAAAGGTGGGCTAGTTGGTGGGTCATGGATAAATTCATTTCTTGGTGATCTTGGTGGGGGTAAATTTGATGGTACCTATCTGGTACTTAATTTTGATTTACTAAATCCAGCTAATTTTCTTTGGACTAAGCAATATGAGCTGTTTGCTAATATTGATAAGGAAAGTGATCGCTATTTGCAATTTGAAAAATGGTGGGGTGATTTTATCCAGTTTAATACTGAAGAAATCAAATGGTTAGTCGATAAATTATTTGTTGGCAATGAGCTTACCACTGGTAATTTGATGACTAGTGATGGTATTCGCCTTGATCCGCGAATGATAACCTCACCAATCATTACTTTTGTATCCGATGGTGATAATATTAGCCCACCAGCTCAATCGGCGGGCTGGATTGCTGATCTTTATCATGACGAAAAAGAAATAGAAGCTAGAGGTAAGACTATTGTTTATTGTCTTAATAAAAAAGTTGGGCATCTAGCAATATTTACAGCAACCAAGGTTGGCAAACGTGAAGATGAGATGTTTGTTGAAAATATGGATACTATTGATATGTTGCCACCAGGGCTATATGAGCTAGTATTGGAAACACCTGAAGGTGCTGAATCGGAAGAGCCATTGCAGTCGCGTTATGAACCACGAACAATTGAAGATGTTAAGAAGCTTGGCTACAATAGTAAGGAAGATGACCGGGCATTTGCTACAGTAGCTAAAGCCTCAGAAGCCAATAGTTTCCTTTATTCAACCTTTGTTCAGCCTTGGTTTAAAATGGTTGCTAATGATAGTTATGCCAATGTAGCTAAAAATTTCAAACCATTGAGACAAAGTTATACTGTGTTTTCTGATATGGTAAATCCATGGATGAAAGTATTTGAGCCATTGGCTGCAAATATCCAGAATAATCGGAGCGAGGTTGCCGCAGATAATAAATTTGTCCAGTTGCAAGGGCAAGTGGCTAACATGATAACCGATTATCTCAAATCATTTCAGGATATCAGGGATAACTTTCAGGAGCAAATGTTTTTTAATTATTGGTCAAATCCTTGGGTGCAGAAATTCTGGGGAACATCCGATAAGGAACCACGCTATACTCCGAGTCAAACGCAATTTGATCGTAAGCGTCTTGATATCAAGCATATAGCAGAAATTAAACAGCATTTACCTGTTAGTAATAATGTTGAAGCGTTATTCCGGTTTGTTTCTTTATCATTACATGGAAATAACTCATTGGCAGAAAATACTGCACGAATTTTGCTTGACGAAGCTCGGGCGATGGAGCCACAATGGGATGATCATCGTTTGAAAAATATAATCCGGATGCAGTCAATGGTTGTTGGTTATGATCCCGAAGCAGCACTTGATGAGTTGAGTAAATATTCATTTACTATCAGCAATTTTGATCAGGTAACTCTGGCAGTTCGTCGTACGGCAGATAGAATTGGCGTAGTACCTGAAAATGTCGAAAAAGTGGTAAAAAATATAGCCAGTAAGCTTAATATTAAGTCAAAATAATCGATCTTACATAATGAAACCAGTCGTAACTGACTGGTTTCAAATTTATTAAACTATCATTACTTTAGCACATAGTACATAGAAATGAGCTACTGGATAATTGTTTACGGATTAAGTGCCGTATAAATTTGCTGTTGCACAGCTATTTCGTATTTGTAATTATCAGAGTTTAAACGCCATAAGTGTATTCCTGCCATTTTATATTGATAATAAGTAGCAAGAGCTTCTTCAGCGCTTGGTGTTTCACAATTAGTTTCCGGACAAATTCCATATAAAATTTTATTTGCAGGTACCCCAAGGGCAAAATATGATTCAGGTGTAATATCAAGCCCTCCGGCATAAGATTGCATATTGATATAGTCAACTTGGGCTAATGATGGCGTAGTCAGGTATTCAATATCTGCTGGTGAAATGGTAAAGTAAAATGGTTTATGATATTTATTTGATAGTTGCTGCAAGGCTTCATGAATTTTATTTGCTAGGATGGGGAATTTTTCAATTACGTTATTACTCTCGTAATCAATATCAAAACCATCAATAGCATATTTGCCATTTTCATAGGTTTGATAGTATTCAATAAAATTTGCTACTGATTGAGCATATTCATTGATATCTGTTTCAGAATTTAGTGTGTCTAGTGGCATTCCCCATTTTCCCTGACCTTCGCCCCACCATTGTGAAATAATTATCCTGATAGCCGGGTTATCCTGTTTAGCTTTGGTAATTAGCCACTGAAAGCGGTTAGATAATGCTCCAGTAGATTCACTGCTGTAAAGACCAAATTTATTATTATCTTGTATTCCACCTGGACCAACATATAATACATTTACATCATTTAGGGGAATTTGATTCCAGAAATCAGGGATTTTATGGTAGTCTTGGGTATCAGCTATATAGAACCATGCACCAGATATACCGTTTGTTCCACTATTCGTTGAAGAGCTTCCAGAACTGCATGAAAAGAGTGTCATTGTTGCAAGTAGCAAAGAAAATAGTTTGGTTTTCATTGTTCGATATCCCTAAATTTTTGATTGACAAATAAGAATTTTAATTACATTAGGATCATTGTAGCTAAAAAAATCATGGGGAATTATATCAAACTATATTTACTGAGAGCCTAATAAAGTTGTTTATTAGTTATTGTTGATAACATGGTTTTTGGTATAATCCAAATCATTTATTATAGTGATAAAGAGGTGGATAATGTCAAAAATAGCTTTAGTTACTGGGGCAAGTAGAGGTATTGGCAGGGCAATTGCTATCCTTTTAGCAAAAAATGGCTATCGGGTATGCGTGAATTTTAATAAAAATGAGGGTGAAGCTAGAAGTGTTGTTAAGCAAATACTTGACTTTGGTGGTCATGCTATTCCAATTAGAGCCAATATAGCTGATGAAAAGCAGGTAATCAAGATGTTTGAATTTATCGATCATGACTTTGGGCGCCTTGATGTTCTTGTTAATAATGCCGGGATATTATTTACCCAATGTAGTATAGCTGAGCTTGATAGTGAACGAATAAATAAAATATTTACAGTTAATGTAACTGGTACAATGATCTGCTCCAGAGAAGCAGTTAAAAGAATGTCCACCATGGCAGGTGGTAGTGGTGGCGTTATTGTTAATCTTTCCTCCAGAGCGGCGATTTGGGGTTCACCTAATGAGTATCTTGATTATGCTGCATCAAAGGGAGCAATAGATACTTTTACAACGGGTTTAGCCAAAGAGGTTGCGGATAAAGGCATTCGGGTGAATGCAGTTCGTCCTGGGCTGATTTATACTGATATGCATGCTGATGGTGGTGAAAAGGGAAGAGTTGAACGGTTAAGTTCATCAGTTCCTCTAAAACGCGGTGGTTATCCCGAGGAAGTTGCTGAAGCAGTTTATTGGCTTATTTCAGATAAATCAGCCTTTACAACCGGAACATTTATTGATGTTTCCGGTGGAAGATAGTATAGTTGATAATAAAGGGTAGGGAATGGAATATTATTTTTCGTTATTATTATTTTGTGTTTCAAGTTCAATAACCCCAGGTCCAAATAATCTGATGATATTGATGTCAGGAATTAATTTTGGGGTTAAGCGTTCCTTGCCACACTATTTTGGCATATTGTTTGGATTTTCAGCAATGGTGTTTCTGGTCGGGATGGGTCTTGCCGGGGTATTTGCTAGGTTTCCAATTTTACATCAAGTTATCAAATATCTTGGTGCTATTTATATGTTATACCTTGCTTATCAGATAATCCGTTCTAGTAGTTCACTAAAAGACGTTAAATCCGCACATCGTCCATTGTCTTTTTTTAAGGCAGTTTTATTTCAATGGGTGAATCCAAAAGCATGGGTTATGGGAATCGGTGCTGTTTCTGCTTTTACCGTAATAAACTTGCCGATGACCTCACAAGTTGTTATTATCAGTTTTATTTATCTGCTGGTTGGGATTCCCTGTATTGCTTTCTGGCTTTTGGGTGGAGTTGCGGTTCGCCGTTATATGAATAATCCACGCCACCTACAGATATTTAATGTGACGATGGGTATTCTTCTAATTGCATCGATCATTTTAATGCTCTTTGGTGAATAGTCAAATTACCCAGTCCTCAACTGACTTGGTGACTTTGGCTACAGGCGAACTGATCGTAACATTACCCGCAACTTCTTGCATGACAATGCTATTGGGTCCGATCTTGGCGTTAGAATGAATTTTGATATTGCCAAGAATTTTGGCACCAGCACCAATAATTACATTATCAGCAATTGTTGGGTGACGCTTGGTATTAGCAGTAGATGGAATACCTAGTCCACCAAGAGTTACCCCATGAAATATCGTGACATTATTGCCAATAACCGTTGTTTCACCAATAACAATTCCCATGCCATGATCAATAAACAGATTTTTACCAATGATTGCTCCCGGATGAATCTCTATCCCGGTCAAAAAGCGCGCTAAGTGAGCAAAAACCCGTGATGTTAGCCGGAATTTACGTTTCCATAGCCAATGATTAAGCCGATGCCATAAAGTGGCATGAAAGCCGGGGTAAACCAGAATTACTTCCAGTACGGATGGGCGTACTGGATCTTGTTTTTGATAATGACGGATAAGCTCCAACATATTACTGTTCATCCGGGTTAATAAATAATGCTGTAGATAAATAGCGTTCAGCAAATGATGGAATAATTAGAACGATTTGCTTACCAATATTTTCCTCACGTGAAGCAACTTCTATTGCTGCTTTTAGCGCTGCACCAGATGAAATTCCTCCTGGAATTCCTTCTACGCGTGCAAGCTCACGTCCTTTTTCTAATGCATCTTCATTACTAATCTGGATAATTTCGTCAATGATTTTTGTATCCAAAATTGATGGGATGAATCCAGCCCCGATACCCTGGATTTTATGCGGTGCTGGTTTACCACCGGATAAGACCGGGCTGGCACTTGGTTCTACAGCGATTGTTTTAAACGATGGTTTTCTTGACTTAATGACCTGTGAAATCCCAGTAATTGTCCCACCAGTACCGACTCCAGCAATTAGGATATCCGCACCACCATTGGTATCAGCCCAAATTTCTTCAGCGGTTGTTTGACGATGTATCGCTGGGTTTGCTGGGTTATCAAATTGCCCAACGAGGAAGCCTTTTTGTTCTTCCGCTATTTCTTTTGCTTTCCGAACTGCACCACTCATGCCTTCGGCTGCAGGAGTTAAGACTAATTCAGCTCCCAAATGAGAAATCATTTTGCGCCGTTCAATAGATACACTTTCAGGCATGGTAAGTATCAGACGATAACCTTTGGCTGCGGCAATAAATGCTAGTCCGATTCCAGTATTTCCTGAGGTTGGTTCTACAAGTAGTGTCTCTCCCGGAGTGATTTTATTTTCTTTTTCAGCTGTCTCGATCATATTTAAGGCAATCCGATCTTTTACCGATGCTAGGGGATTAAAAAATTCAAGCTTTGCTAGTAGATGTGCTTTTAGCTGATACTTTTTTTCTATTTGATGTAGGCGAACGAGGGGAGTTGCACCAATGGTTTCAGTAATACTATTATAAATTCGATTGCGGAAAGTAGCTGTAGTCATGATTAATCCTTAGTATAGATAAAGTTAATATTATTAAAATAAAAGATAATTTTTGCTATGAATAGCTATCAGATGATAAATGAATAATTGGATTAGTTGCAACAGCAACAACAAGATAGAGAAAATCTTTGTGATGAAAAAGAATCGGCAAGACGGATATTATAATTATCCGTTAATGTAAATGATGAATGAATATTTGTTGCCATAATCTTGATTGATAAAACGTTTGTTTACGTGAGCTATTTTATTCCATAGGAGTTTTAAGTGTCAACTATTTTTACTATTTTTGTTGGCTAGCAATTTTATGTCCAATTCCTGTTCGCTAAGAAGAATTAGATAACCCAGCTTTCTATATTGGTTTTATTTAGATCATGTGAGCCTGAATTTAATAAACCAGCTGGAATCAGATCGTAAGCAATCATAAGGGCGGCATCTAATAATTGTTGTTGCGTATTGATGCCTAATTGTAGTTTTATTTTCTTTAAATGTTCATTAACAGTTGTCAGTGACATTTTATGACCCAGCATTGTCATTATTGAAGCAACTTCAGATGCCGAATAGTTTCTGGCATAAAAAAATAAAACCATATGCTGTTTCTGGGTAATTTTATATTCATGGTTTATTTTAGTTACGGGAAATGAAAATATTTTAAAAATGTTGACCATTACCTGTGGGATGTTTATAGTATAAAATGGAAGACAGTTAACCAGAACGATCGTCTGGTTTAGAGTGGTTGTAATCCGGGTTATCGTTCTTAGATAGATCTTACATTCATTTTCAACTTCTAAAATATCAAGAAATGAGCCTGGTTCATGACTTGTCATACTAATGAATTTTCGCTTAGCAAGATTGTATATGGATTCAATGCTGGCATAGGCACTGGTTTTTGCTAGAACCCTACTTCCATCGCTAGTAGCTAGATATGCTGCATCACAGGTATGTTTATAGTAATCATTAAAGAGGTTAATATAAGTCATCCGGTTTTCTTCAATATCATCTGAACTATATATTATTGAATTACGGCTTCGTGATAGGTTGGCAGGAAGGACATTATGGGCAATAATTGGATAATGTGTCTGTCCTTTAAGAAGAATCAGGTAATTATCAATCCGGTATGACCCTGATTTTAAAAAACCTTTTGGCATTATTGAGGGAAACCCTGCAAGTGTGGCTTTTCTTTTAAGTTCAGCCTTATTTTTTGATTCAAACAGGGTTTTTAAGTTTTCTAGGTGTTCATTAACTCTCGCAGAGGACATACTCATGCCAAATGCACTTAGCCATGAAGATATCTCGGTGTATGAATAATTTCTCAAAAATAAGAACAAGACCAATAATTGTTTGGGGGTTAGATCATATTTGCTGGTCCATGGTTGGATGCAATATTCTTTTTTGCCATATGTGCAGAAAGTCAGGTCAGAGTATCTTTGTAGAGAAAATGGACGCATATATACATAAATGCCAATACTTTGATTATTATCAATAATTGGGTACTTATGTACAATATATAAATGACTAAATTTTCCAATATCTATGATCTCAAAAAATACTTGATGCTGTTTCCCTCCTAATACTTGCATATTTTGTTGTGAGATTATTTCTTGGTTATCCCGGTAAAATTGTAATGACTGTAATTCTGCTTTGCTTAGTGGTTTACCAATAAGCAGGCTTTTGTCAGTTAGCGAAAATTCGCTGGCAAATTGATTGCTAATCTCGATAATATGCTGATGATCATCTAGAATGTAGGCAATTAACTGCATTTTTTCACTAATAAACCGAAACCCTGCAATAAAAGTAGTTAACTCAGATGTAATATTTATATTTTTTTTCAAGAGCCTACTCGCTAAGAAATGATCCGTTCTTCAATTATTATAACCTAAGCTATTGTTGAACACAGTATATTCCATATCTACCTCCACCACCAGCAGCACGTTTCTGGCACTGTCCATTTATATTTGCACTTATCGCATCTGAGTTTACCATCTCAGAATAACCAATGGCACCATTATTACCCGAAACCGCAGTAGTCCAACCATTACAGTTAGTTGTACTACTAGTCCAATCATCAAGTAATCCAGTCCATACATAGCGGCGATTTGCAGCATATATTGCATTAGTCCAATCAAATGCAATAACTGATGAGGGATTTGCGATACCAATTACGCCACAACTTGAGTTTACATAGGTTTTACCTGCTTCAAGCACCCAGTTTTTTACTGGATTTGCTGTGCGAATATTACCATCACTAAGCATGGCTTTATAGCTAACCCCAATTGTCATAGGCTTGTTTACATCACTATTACAAATAGCATCTGCTGCAGTTATTGAGTCAGTAAAGGGTGCGCCAGGCAATGAATTTACATTAGCATATCCAAGTAAATCGCCATTTAAACCTAAATCACCATTATGTGCCACATAAATTAGAGATGATCCGGCAGTGCAGTTATTTCCCTCGCTAATAAAAGCAATTCCTACTGGGCTGGTAAAATTAGGGGAATTATTTGCAGGTGTTTCGCTACAAATATTAAAACTACCATCATTATTCAAATCACATTGATAGATTTTTCCATTACTACTTCCTACATAAGCATATTGAATGCCATTAACCATTGTAAATGCAACAGATTGAGGTATCCATGCCGGAGTGCTAGTCGATGGTGTTGCATTACAGTTACTAAGTGTTCCATCGATATTAAGGTTACATTGATATAGCCCATTATTGCCAGCAACATAAGCATAAGATATATTATTAACTGAGGCAAACGAGACATTCCAAGGTGTCCATCCGGGAGCATTACTAGATGGTGTTTCATTGCAACTATTAAAAGAACCATCACTATTCAAGTCACACAAATAGAGCTTACCATTATTTCCTCCCGCAACATATCCATATTGGGTACTCTGAATTACTGTAAAAGTAATTCCATTAGGTTGCCAAGTTGCAGGGGCACCACTAGCAGGCGTTTCAATACAAGAATTAAGTGTACCATCGCTATTCTCTACAGTACATTTATAAACTTTTTTATTATGAGCATCTGCGAGATATCCATACTGAACATTTGTGCTTGGCGTAGCATCATAATTAGCAACTGTGGCAAAAGCTATTCCGGAAAGTTTCCAGCTTGATGTCCCACTTAATGGAGTTCGATTACAATTGTTAAAAGTTCCGTTTATTACATCTATACTACACTGATATGGTCCACCATCGTAAGCTGCTATATATCCGTATAAAGTATTATTTGAAGAAGCTACCGCTATTCCGGTTGGATATGCAGGTCCACCGCTTGTTGGTGTTGTAATGCAAGTGCCTAATGATCCATTAGTTTCTAAAATGCACTGATATAATGCTCCTGGAGCTGTTCGATTTGCGATATATACATATTGTACCGATGATGGTGTAGGAGTTGGGGATGGTCCAGGCCCCGGTGTCGGCGTAGGTGTCGGGGTAGGGCTTGGTGTCGGCGTAGGCGTCGGAACTACATCAGGATTTACATTCTGACTGGTACCTCCTGTACTTGTTTGTGATTGTCCAATTGGATTTGTTCCCGTTACCAATACTGTATTCGTTGTTGGAGCTACACTTGTATTGATCAGCTCATACGTTACTTTGATTACTCGCTGTCCATTCAGTATCGCATCTGCTACTGTTATCTTCACATTCGGACTACTACTACTTACCGTTATCTGACTTGCTGTCAAGTCTCCTATATTGTATAAGTAGCCATACTGGATTGAATTCTTCTGCGTCAGATATACCTGATTTGGTGTTAGTTGCAGATTGATATTATTACCCTGGGTTGTTAGAGTATAAGTTGCAGTGCTCGTAGTACTATTTGTTGTTGCTTTTAGTGCTT
>JBDHRI010000013.1:0-18344 GCA_039807465.1 Burkholderiales bacterium
AGAAAAATAGTTGCATCAAATCCCAAAATCGGATAGAATTACGGGCTTACATTAATTTTTAAAGGTGATGAGATTATGGCACGAGTATGTCAAGTGACAGGCAAAAAGCCTATGGTTGGTAACAACGTATCTCACGCAAATAACAAAACCAAACGTCGTTTTTTACCTAATTTGCAATCACGCAAATTCTGGGTTGAGAGCGAAAATCGTTGGGTTCGTCTACGTGTAACTAATGCTGCTCTACGTACCATTGATAAAAAAGGTATTGATGTAGTTTTAGCCGAATTACGCGCGACAGGTCTTGCTATCTAATTTATAAGGTACAATCATGCGTGAGAAAATTAAACTAGAATCATCGGCAGGTACGGGGCATTTTTACACTACAACTAAAAATAAACGCACCTCAACCGAAAAATTAGAGCTTACTAAGTACGATCCTAAAGCACGTAAACACGTTCTTTATAAAGAAACAAAACTTAAATAAGCATTAAAAAACCGAAGAATTCATCTTCGGTTTTTTTATTTTACTATCTTAAACTCTACCAAAATATATGTAATATCTTGAAAATTGCTGCACCAAGTAGCATGCATACTGGTAAAGTCAAAATCCAAGCGGTAACCATAGAACGAACAACATTCCAATTTAAACCTTTGCCAGTATATCCTGCTCCCATAATTGAACCAGATGCTGCTTGAGTTGTACTAACTGGAAGCCCAAAATGAGAAGCTGCAAGAATTAATGCACCGGAGCTTAATTCAGCTGCAAATCCATTTGCCGGACGCAATTTTGCAACCCTAGTACTTAGGGTTTTGATAATTTTCATCCCCCCAGATAAAGTTCCTAATGCCATTGCTAATGCACAAATAACAATAACCCAAACCGGAATATGCGCTGCATCAGTAACCAAACCAAAACTAAATAATGCCAGAGTAATAATTGACATCGTTTTTTGCGCATCATTGGAACCATGACTAAGAGCCAGAAGACTACTGGATAAAACCTGCAATTCGCGAATAAAGTTATTGGCTTTTCTTGGGTGGTTATTATTATGTAATGCCCGCATGACAATCAGCATGATGGTTAAAGCCAAGAAAAATGCTAAAATGGGGGAAATAACCATCGGAATAATTACTTTATTTACTAAGGTAGCGTATTTAACTGCGGAGAATCCGTCTGTAGCAATAACAGCACCAGCTAGAGAGCCAATCAAGGCATGAGAAGAGCTGGAAGGAATCCCGAGTGCCCAAGTAAGGAGATTCCAGCTTATTGCCGAGGCTAGTGCAGCAATAAGTACCACATGGGTAACCAGATTAGAGTCAACCAACCCCTTACTAATGGTGGTGGCAACCCCGGTACCCATGAAAGCACCGATAAAATTAAAGATTGCGGCAATAATTATTGCCTGATATGGAGAAAGTGAACGGGTAGCAATTGGTGTAGCTACAACATTGGCAGTATCATGAAAGCCATTAATAAATTCAAATGCTAATGCAACTAATATAATCGCGACTAAAACAACCGAGGGACTCATGATTACATATCCTTAATTGAAATCTGCATTACCAGATCAGCGATATTTGCACTGGTATCAATTGCATTTTCTATACTTTTATAGATTTCTTTCAATTTTAGGATGGTCATTGTATCATAATTGCCGGAATACATTTCTTTCATGGCATGACGTAAGTCTTCAATCATGCTATCATCAAATTCATCAGTCTTTTGATCATCTTTGGAAATTCGTTCGTAATTACCATTTTTCAAAGCTTGCATAATATCAACTAACACCTTGGTAATATTTTGAAGCGTTGTTGCACTACGGATAAGGCAATCATCGGCTCTAGCATCAATACTATAGATTTTAAGTTTTTGATTTATCTTAACTATTCGTTTAGTCAACTTCAACAAAAGAACCGATAGCTCTTGAATATCTCCACGATCAAGCGGTGTAATAAACTGATTATTCAACTCAATCAATACTTTTTTCTCTATCTCGACAGCTTTTTGACGTTTACTACGTAAATCTGATGATAATTGTGCTTCACGGGTTTTGTCGTTAGTATTTATAATTTCAGTGAAGACTATCGCAGCTTCATGCGCATTAGTAGCAGCTTCCACAAACATATTGAAAAATACTTCACCTTTACTTGGCAATATAGCCTTAATTATTCGACGCAGCACGTCATAATCTCCTATTTATTTTACACGCCAGTATAATATCATAACCATACCTAAACAGAACTTTATTTTTCCAGTTTTATTAATATAATATATTTATCAATTAATATCAGCATGTTACACCCATAAGTCAACGCAAATATTATAAATCCATTAACAACAGATTATACTGTATAAATCAACCAATTAACCACTTGTAATTATTAAATAAATATAGCAACCACCATTAAATTATCAGGCAAAAAGGAATAATTTGTCCATAAATATGGACAAATTTATTTTCCGATCACCGATACAATCACAACCTCAAGCTATAGTTAAGTAAAATCTTTGGAGGTAGTATGAAAAAATTGATTTTTGGAACAATCTTTGGTTGCTTAGGAAGCTTCAGTTATGCAGACTCTTTTCAAGAGTTTAATAACAATATATACGCGCAGTACAATTATCTTGCACCAAATGAAGGAACTTATGCCAGCTACAATCAATGGGGTGTTGGTGGTACAGTGCAAACCAAAAATGATATCTGGTTTAATGCTAATGCCATTTCCGGGACCAATAAAAATGCTGACGTTCTCTCAAACTTTGGAATCAAGGGAGGATACGCATTACAGTTTTTCCAGAATGACTCAAATGGATTTCAGCTAATTCCATATATTGGTCTGAGTATGCAGCAGGGAGGCGGACCTCAGGGAAATGGGACTCAATATCAATACGCATTAGGAATCAAACCTGAATACAGACTCCTGGACTCACTAAAACTAGCATTAGACATGAATATCTACGGAATACAAACTGGAGTTACAACAACATCAAATGTAGGTGGCAGTAGTGCAACTACCGATGGACAAAATTTTGCTTATGCTATAACCCCTGAAATTCAGTATGATATATCAAAAACTGTCTTGCTTGGTGCTGGCTATAGCTATACCAATTCATTCAACTCACAGGGAACTGTTGGTGGTGGAGATGGAAATAGTTCAATTAATGTTCGAGTGGGTTATTTGTTCTAACCCCCACATATTTCCATGTAATAAAATCCGGATGCAAAACCACCACATCCGGATTTTATTATTTATTCAACCGTAACTGATTTTGCTAGATTCCTTGGCTTATCCACATCTGTCCCCTTGGCAATTGCGGTATGATATGCCAAAAGCTGCATTGGAATGGTATAGACAATCGGAGCTAAATAAGGCGGAATATCTTTTGCTGGAATAACTACTGTCCGGTAACATTGCTTACTTAATTCATCATCTTTATCCGTAAATAAATATACTTGCCCCTGACGAGCTAATACTTCCTGAATATTTGACTTAACTTTATCTGCGAGTAGATTATGAGGCATGGCAACAATAACTGGCATATCTTTATCAATCAATGCTAGCGGACCATGCTTTAATTCTCCGGCAGCATAACTTTCGGCATGAATATATGAAATTTCTTTCAGCTTTAACGCTCCTTCCATTGCTACTGGTGCCATGGTATGTCGCCCAAGAAATAAAGCATTATGCTTATACTCAAACTCTTTGGCAATCTGCTTAATGTCATCTTCAACTGATAATGCTTCTAGCACTAGATGCGGCAATTTACGAATCTCTTCAATCACACCTGATTCATCTTCTAACTGCCCGCGCACCTTAGCTAATGTAAATGCCAGATATAATAACACCACCAATTGGGTTGTAAATGCTTTGGTTGAGGCTACGCCAATTTCTGGTCCTGCCTGAGTTAAAACTTTTAATTTAGATAATCGAACTAAGCTACTTTCTGGCACATTGCAAATTGCCAGTGTATTAGTCATTCCCAGTTCAATAGCATACTTAATGCTCGCCATAGTATCAGCAGTTTCGCCAGACTGGGAAATACTTATAACTAAAGTATCCTTATTCGCCGGAATTTTCCGATAGCGATACTCACTCGCAATATCAACAGCACACTCAAGATTAGCAAACTCTTCTATCCAGTATTTGGCAATTGAACCTGCATTATAACTGGTTCCGCAAGCGATGATCTGCACCTTACTAATTGATTTAAATATATTTTCTGCTTCAGTACCAAATATGGCTGGGTCAAAACTATTCCCCAGATGTTGCATGGTATCTGCAACTGCTTTTGGCTGCTCAAATATTTCTTTTTGCATATAGTGCCGATAATGTCCAAGCTCAGTTGCCGCCGCAGAAAGCTCACTAATATTTACCTGACGGGTAACTGAATTACCATCTTTATCCCAGATCTCATAACCATCAATAGTTATCCTGGCAATATCCCCCTCTTCAAGATAGATAAATTTCTGGGTTACTGGCAGTAAAGCAGAGATATCCGAAGCAAAATAATTTTCTTCAATGCCAAGTCCAATTACCATCGGTGAGCCTGCTCTGGCACAAAGGATCTCTTCTGGGTTTTCACGATTAATTATCCCAATAGCATAAGCACCATGTAAACGCGTGATAGCTTGTTTCAAAGCGGTTAATAAATCTTTGGTTTCAACATAAATTGAATGAACTAAATGCACAATAACTTCAGTATCAGTCTCGGAATCAAAAACATAGCCTTGTTGAATCAATTCATTACGTAGCTCAACATAGTTTTCAATAATTCCATTGTGTACTATAGCTAAAGTATCTTTAGAAAAATGCGGGTGTGCATTAGTTTCACTAACACCACCATGTGTTGCCCAACGGGTATGCCCAATCCCAACATGCGCTTTAAATTTCGTTTGCTGACATAGCTCAGTTAGCTGATGGACACGACCAGTAACCCGCTGACGCATTAGGTTGCCATTATCATCAATAATTGCCACCCCAACAGAATCATAACCTCGATACTCAAGTCGCGATAAACCTTCAAGAATTACGGACACTACATTCCGTTCGCCGATACCACCAACTACTCCGCACATTTGCTAATTTCCTCTATTCTTTTCTAATTAATTCACTCAATATATCTGCAACCACCGGATCATCATTAAGACAGGAGATATATCTTAAATCATGACCACCATTGACAATAAAGTGTTCTTTATTCATTATAGCGATCTCCTCAAGAGTTTCAAGACAATCGCTCATAAAGCCTGGACAAACTACATCAACCGTTTTTATCTGCGATTTTGCAAATAGCTCAACTACATCACTTGTAGCTGGCTCAACCCATTTTGCCCGCCCAAATTTAGACTGGAAGGATAATTTTGCATCAACCTCTGGATTTATCTCTAACTCTTTACATAGCAAAAAGTAGGTTAACTTACACTCTTCAAGGTAACTATCACCTTTTGCAATTAGAGCTACCGGAACTGAATGAAAGCTGACTAATAAGTGCTCAGCTCGTCCATTTAATTCCCAATGCCGCCTGACTTTATCTGCAATAGCCCGGATATAAACTGGATTATCATAAAAATTATTAATAAATCTTATTTCCGGAATAAAATATTTTCCAGCATAGTAATTAGCAAGCTGATCAAAGACACTCGCCGTTGTTGAACTCGAAAATTGAGGATATAGCGGAAGAATAATCAATTCTTCCAAATGTTTATATTTATCCTGAGTAAGTACTTCATCTATAGATGTACTCCCATAGCTAAAAGCATAATCAACCGCATAACCATTAGTAACTTTTTCCTGCAAAAGCCTTGATTGCTCCCGAGTATAAAAAACTAACGGAGACATATTACTAGAATGCCAGATCTGCTGATATTTATGAAGTAGCTTTTTTGCCCGAATCGGTAAAATGATTCCATATAAAATCGGATACCACAGTAATTTTGGCAAGCTTACCACCCGCTGATCAGATAAAAATATCCGTAAAAATTTACGGATAGCTACAACAGAAAGCTCATCTGGGGAACCTAGGTTAACTAATAAAATTAACTTTCGCGAAAAGGATGTCAAAATTAATCTCCTTGTTCTTCAGAAAACTTAATATAATTATCATCATAAGCCTTGCGCTTTACTGAATCACTTAAAGTAGCATAAGCCTCTTCTAGCTGTGCAGCAGAATAAACAAACTGGCCATCAACATCCTCGGCAAGCCTTGATTTTATAGCATCATAAGCTTCTTTTATTTCTTCACCAGTTGCATGTTTTGACAAACCAAGAATATGATAATAATCAATCGGCTCCTCATTTACAGTTTCTTCAATAATACCTTCAGTCACAGCCGCAATATGAACAACGTCATCCAGATGATCTGCGCTTGATTCTTTCTGTTTAAAGCTACCTTCTGTACCCTTTATTAGGCGAATAATATTATCCTTATGCTTATAAACTACAAAAAATGCGACTATAGTGGTTGCACCAAAATAAGATGAATTACCCATTAAAATGTATGCGTATAATGGAGACATCAGCGTAGCTACGATTGCTGAAAGAGAGGAAACACGAGATAATTTAAAAACGATGATCCAAGTTACAACCAGAAGCATTGCCAAATAAGGATTTAACCCAAGCATTACACCAATTGCTGTCGCAACACCCTTACCACCCTTAAATTTAAAAAAGATTGGGTAGATATGTCCAATTACAGCCATTACGCCACATAAACCAACTATTGCATCTCCACCATCAATTCCGTGTGTAATAAATCTGGCAACGATAACAACCAGAAGCCCTTTGATTAAGTCACCAAGCAAAGTAAAAATAGCTGCTTTTTTGTTACCGCTACGCATTACATTGGTTGCCCCTGCATTTTGTGAACCATAACTACGAGGGTCTTCAAGTTTCATACATTTAGAAACAATGATCGCAAATGACAAAGAACCTAGTAAATAGGCAATAATGAGCATGGAATAAAGCATCATTAAGAATTCCTCTTTAATATTTTATATTAAATTCAATTTGTTGCTGACCAATATTTACATTGGTGTTTTTACCCGCCTGAACTGGCACGGTTACATTATTGCGGAGCTGATCTTCCATTGATGAATTATTCAGCTTGGGAGAAGCAACCTGCATTGCTGCCTGATTAGAATTGGTAATATTAAAATTATTTAATGCATTTTGATCATAATTATTACTATTCCGGTTAAAGTAACTGCCATTTGCACCAGTATATGCGTCATTGGCAATACCATTACCAGTAACCCCAGAAGAACTTTCTACCACTAATGTAGTATTAGCCGAGCTTTCTTCTTTTCGGTTACAAAAGACATTTTGCTTCCGGTTACAATACCAAGCATCGCTGCTACTTGCTGCCCGCTTTTTAGTATCCGCAGGTAAGCTAAATGCGACTTGCGGATCAATGCTACTTTCAGTTTTATGCCCAGATGGATCCAAGAAATCAGGAACAAAATCATCCAGACTTATCGCAAAAACCTCTGACATGAAAAATAATAGAACCACCAATAACTTAGGCGCAGTCATTTTTTTAATTAGCCTTTTCTGAATCTTTCAGTTCAGATTAATAAGTTTGCTTTATACCGAAAAAGAAGAACCACAACCGCATGTAGTCTGGGCATTTGGATTTTTAATGGTAAACTGTGACCCTTCAAAAGAATCAATGTAATCAATCTCAGCACCAACTAAATATTGATATGACATAGTATCTACCAGAAATTTCACACCTTCCCGATCAATCAAAAAGTCATCTTCATTAGCTATTTCATCAAAAGTAAAGCCATACTGAAAGCCAGAACAGCCTCCTCCCGTAATAAACACCCTTAATTTAAGATCTGGATTATTTTCTTCCTCTATCAGCTCGCGGACTTTGCTAACCGCACTATCAGTAAAATTAATTGCTACTTCCATTTTGTTTTATCCCAAATTTAATATACATATATATTAATTATAGCAAAAAATCACCCCAAATGTCGAGGTTTATTCATTACTGTTGGTTTCACAGTATCTCTCAGATGGATTAATGATTATATAAAATAGATTTTAGATCTTATTAAACTTGATTAATTAGAAACCATATGAGCCCTTAAACAAATAAAATAAAGGTTAATTTGAAAGCAAAAACGTCTCCCAAGGAGACGTTTTTATAACTAACTGAACATAACTTCAACTACCGACTACTTACAGTTTTCCTCCATGGAAAAAACTTGCGGCAAAATACTTATCATAAACTTTAGTTGGGGTAGGAACGTTATCAACGATAACATCGATCACAACTGGTTTATTTAGTTTATAAGCCTTTTCAATGGTTGCTTCTAACTCATCTGGATCTGTTACGGTAAAACCTTCTGCACCTAACGAACGACCAAGAGCAGCAAAATCAAATGCAGGAATATTCATGAAATCATTCACTTTTTGACTAAACTTCATTGCACGTAATTTGGGATTACCATAAGCTCGATTATTTGAGATAACAAAGACAACAGGTATATCATATTCAACTGCGGTCTTAATTTCCATTCCATGCATAAGGGTACAAGCATCACCTGTAAATAATACATGCGGTCTATCAGGTAAAGCAACTTTACTACCAATAATAGCACCCCATGCCCAACCCATACTCCCCATATAATCAAGTGCCGTAATTACTTGTGTCGGGTCAGTTACAGTCCAGTAATGAAAAGCAAACATCATGTGTGCGCCAGAGTCAATAGCCATAACCGTATCTTGTGGCAATACTTTACGTAAAGCTTTAACTAATCTAGCTGGGTGAATTGGTTTATCATTACTAGCTGTATTTTCAACATCATAAGCATTAGTATTATTACATGCTGCTTTTGCCATAGATAGCCACTCTTCGCGGAATTGCTTGCCGGACAATAGCTTACTACTACGCTCATCATTAACTGCCAGTGCGTGTTTCAGAAAAGAATAACTATCACCTAAAACCTCATACTCATAGTCAATATTCTGAAATACATTATGAAAGTTAGTATAGCTAACAATGGTTGTTTTAGCTTTAAACTCCTTGCTACCAGCCATTGTTTCCGCAGAATTAAGCTGAACACCAAGACATAACATAACATCAATATCATCTTCCATAACAATTTTATTTGCATATGGATGAATAACCCAACCAATAATTCCCAATGATAATTCATGATCTTCTGAAATAACACCTTTAGCACTAATAGTTGTTGCTACAGGAATACTATATTTCTCAGCAAATTGGGTCAATAGCCCCCATGAAGAGGATTTTCTAACTTCACTTCCAGCATAAATAACCACTTTTTTACCATCAGCTAAAGCACTAAAAGCCTCTTCAAATGCTTCCTCATTTAAATACTTAGGATGCAACATCGACTCAGATACTGGTTTATAGGTTGTTTCATCAGGTATCTCACTATCCTGAACATCAAGTGTCATTGACAAATGAACTGGACCTCTGGTGCTTGGTGTTAACATCTTATTCATTAAGTTTTTCAAGCCAAATGGAACTTGGTTTGCTGAATGAGCCTCAACCTGCCCAGACATTAACGGCGCCATTACAGCTGAGGTATTAAGGCCTAAAGAACTGCTATCCTGAATAAAGCCCTTACCTTCCTCATCAAGAGGAACATCACCTGAAATGACTAACATCGGAGAATGATCCGCAGCAGCAGTTGCAATAGCAGTAGCCATATTCAAAATACCAGGACCACCAATAGCCGCGCAGACACCAAACTTATTTGAACTTCTTGAATAACCATCAGCCATAAATGCAGCACCACCCTCAATAGCAGAACAAATAGGCTGAATACTCCCCTCTTCTACCATATCAAACACAATTGGATCCAGTTCGCCACCTGGTACCATAAATACATGCTTAATACCTTCAGCTTTTAAAGCCTCAATTACATATCTTTTTGCTTTCATTTTGTTCCTTTTTATTTATTTAATTTAGAATCATCAAATTTTTTAAATGCTTTTTGTACATAAGGCAGCTTTGCCAAAACTTTTGGCACCCCAACGTAAAGAGTTAACAATGTCATCAGATCTTTAACCTGTTGTTTACTATTACCAACATTTAACGCGTTATAAATATGTCCTTCAAACTCTTCATCACAGCCACCTTGAGCAATCAAGGCTGCAGCAATCAACATTTCTTTATCCTTTAAGGCAATAGATGAAGTTTTTTCTCCCCATACTTCAGCCATGCCATGACTAACCACTAAATCAGCCAATTCTGGAGAAAACTCATATAACCCTTTGTCAACAGAATCAATCACTGACTGCTCATACTTTTCCTGCATCAGTTTAATACCAGCTTTATATTTATCACCACTTTTATAATCCACCATGTAATTCAGTCCTTTATAAGATAAATTAAATTCTTGCAGATTCTAACCTTTAGATAAAAACGACACTTTGAATTAAACTGCCACAAACACCAAAAGTATTAAAATATTACCTGATTATAATATACAAGAGCTAAATTATTAAATAATATTTTTCTCCTATTGTAAGTGCTCATAATATATGTTAAAATCAAAAATCAGTTTATTTATACACGCCAAATACATGTCTAATTTCCTGTCCGAATACTGTAGCTTTATAAGAAAATTCAAAGCAAATCATAATATTATCGTTGTCAATCTTGATATGAAAATATTATGTATCATTAACACTAATTTTTTTACTAGATATAATGCGGGTTTTGAAGAAAACAACAATCTTTTTGATTGTCTTAAACATTTACCGCTAATGGATAAAAAAAGTGAAATATATACCAAGCTAATCCAAAGCAAAAAGATACAAGGTTATTTTATTGCACAAGATTTAGATGAAAGTAATAGACATTTGATTGATCGAGTATATCTATCGCCAATTATGGATGAAAATCAAGAACTAGTTGGTATTGAACTTGAGTGTATAAGTATGGATGGACTCCCAATAGTCAATATACTGGATGAAGAAAAAGATTATCAGCTACATTTCCCAAAACTAACCAAGAGAGAATATGAAATTGCGGTATTAAAATATCTTGGTAAAACCGATCGTGAAATTAGTGAAATATTAAGCACTAAAGGTTCGCCAGTTTCAGATAAAACTATAGCCAGTATCGTGTATAATCAACTATATCGAAAACTTGATGTGCATAATAAGTCAGATCTTATTAAAAAAATACATAATTCGGGGATGGATAAATTTATTCCAAAATCATTAATTGCAACCAATCAGCTAATTGTCTTTTCAGCCCTCGACTTATCCTGATGTTAATTCGAAATATATAAAATGCCGTATAAATATTTTAGCATGCTAGCTAAACTATGTAGCGTTATGCTAATCATAAGTGCAGCTATAATTCTTACCCAAGGGTTAATTCCATTAGTTGGTAGCCACCCAGAAAATGATTTCATCTATAAATCAAAAGTTGGGATACAGATATTCTCCCAAGTTATTTTTACTTATTGTTCACTTGTAATTGGACTGCTCCTTGCAAATCGTTCGCGTATAGTTTGGTACATAGCAATTAGCCTAATCATAATCATTTGTATTACAAATATCATTTTTTGGACAAATTATACAATCTTATACTATTACCTAATTACACTTGCGTTACTACTTATCTCCAGAAAGGCATTTGACCTAGACCTATTTGTTTCATATATATTTCTGTTTGTTTTTGGATTTTTGATTTTTGCCTTGATTTATGGCACCATTGGTACGTATCTTTTTCGTATTGATTTTACTGGTATTAATTCAATCTATGATGCGCTTTATTTTACTATTGTAACTTATAGTACCGTTGGCTATGGTGACATTGCTCCCAAAACAGTGTTTGCCAAGTTTTTTGTAATTAGCATGATTATCATCGGTTTAGTAGTTTTTGCTACCAGCATCACGGTAATAGCCTATAATATAAATCGTCATTTAAAAAAAGTATTAAACCATCTCAATAAAGGCAGGCTTGGCATGACTAATCACATTGTTCTAATTGGCTGTGGGATTTTCACAAAAATACTCATTGAACGCTATATTAAAGATAAGATAAATTTCCTAGTCATTGATACCGACAAGAATCTAGATTACGATAAACAGCTATTAATCGATAATAACCGATTAATAATTGCCTCATACCACGGACACAATGATTCATTAATCAAAGCACAGGCAGAATTAGCAGAAAAAATCATTATCGCCCACGATACAGATGAAGCCAGTATATTGGCAACCATGAATACTCGCGAATACTTGGAAGCAAAAAACCAACCAAATACACCAGAAATCATTGTCAGGATATTATATTTTGAAAATATCAGTAAAGCAAAACGAGCCGGTGCGGATGAAGTTATTGCTCCTCATGTTTTAGCAGCGGAGCAGATACTCAAGAAAAAATAAAATGCCCACACTAGCGGGCATTTTATTATTAATTTACTCAACCAGTGATTTCAGATTATCCGTATAGTCAATAGCAACATCAATAATTACCGGACCAGTTTGTGCTTGAGCTTCTTTTAATGCTGGCAATAATTGCTCTTTAGAAGTGACAGTTATCCCATAAGCACCAAAACTTCTTGCCATTTCAGCAAAATCGATATTATGGGTAAATTTGACCGCACTGGTTTCAGCATATTTATGCTCTTCCTGAATCGCTACCAAATTATAACTATGATCCTTCCACACCATGTGAATTATTGGCAGCTTATGCTCTACCGCAGTAGCTAATTCCATAATACACATTAATACACCACCATCACCAGATACTGAATAAACTCGTGCATTATGAAGTCCCCGCGATTTATTACTAAATGCAGCCCCTACAGCAAAGGGAATTGATACACCAAGGGTCTGAAAACCCATACTATTAATAAACTGCCGCGGAGTATGGCTCACAAAATACTCTGATAACCAGTATTGATGACTCCCCACATCACTAACCAGAGTATCATCACTGCCAATATTTTCTTGAATTAATGCAACTACCTCAAGTGGATGTACCATATTTATCTTAGGCTGCGTATAATCAGCTAATCGGTTGGCAAGCTTTTCTCTAACCTTTTTTTGTAGTAATTGCGATTCATTTGATGGTGAATAATTTAACCCTTCCGATAATACTGCTACATTATGGGCAATGTCTCCTAATAGCTGAATATCCGGACGATACCCCTCGGCAAACACAGGATCATAATTTGCAATATGAATCAATTTTTTATCAGTTGGATTCCACTTTAATGGATCAAGTTCAGCTATATTGTAACCAATTGCAATAAATAGATCTGCCTCTTGGATAATTTCATTACATGGCTGGTTTTGGAATGCTCCCAAACGCCCCATGAAATGCTCCAAATGCCGAGGTTTAACCATTCCACCCCCTTCAAAAGAGCTTAACACAGGAATTTCGCAATTATCCAATAATTTTTCCAGACTGTCTGCAACAGCAACACTTGCAGCATCAGCACCGATAATAATTAGTGGTAATCTCGCAGCTTTGATTAATTCCTGTGCCGCCGCTATATCGCACTGCTTAGTAATTGCTACTGATTGCTTACGTGGAGTAGAAGCTGGAAGTGTAGTTGGTTGTGCTAACAAATCGGCAGCAAACGATAAATGAACCGCACCAGTTTCTCCAGTGGTTGCTTTGTTATAGGCAAAATCCCAGATACCACTTACCGTAGCTGGATTAGTCACTTCTTTACTATAACGCGTAACTGGCAAAAATAGATCTT
Organism: Burkholderiales bacterium; assembly: GCA_039807465.1. Taxonomy (GTDB): domain Bacteria; phylum Pseudomonadota; class Gammaproteobacteria; order Burkholderiales; family UBA11063; genus Aquella. The sequence continues at coordinate 13,716 of JBDHRI010000013.1, forward strand.
CAGCATTAATAATCTGGTGTGAAGGTTTAAAGGTTGTTCGGCTATCCATCTGCCCGCAAATTGCAATCAGCGGATTATGTTCCAAAGTTGCAGTTGCTGCGGCTGTTACCAAATTAGTTGCGCCCGGTCCAGCGGTTACAAGCACTACCGCAGGTTTGCCTGTTTTTTTGGCATAGGCAACGGCAGCATTACCTGCGCCACTTTCCTGACGACACAAAATTAACCTAGGCTTACGTCCAATTAATGCAGTTGTTATGGCATCAATTGAAGCTCCCGGCACACAAAAAACATACTCGATACCATAATTTTCCATCTGGTCAACTAATAATGTAGCAATATTTCTATTCATTTTTTCTCCAATTAACGTTGTTTTTCTACCTGATGGACTGCTTCACTATCTGCCATTAATTCAGCAGTGGCAAACTCATCATTATCAATTAAATCCACCTGTAAACTTTTCAACTCCTGAATATAAGCTCGTCCCTTCTGTAGCTCAAAATTAAATACATGACCTCCGATAGAACGATCTTTATCAATAAAATGAAAATGAAATCCTGGAACGTTGAGTTGTTCCAAATATTGTGGAAACCAGACCCCAACCAGCGTGCCCTCAACATCATTTTTGCCAAAAGTCTTTTGCAGTTCTGGCATTGTCTCACTCATTTTTTGATAAGTTCTCGGTTGACAAGCCTCACTTCTCAATAATATAGACCTAAATTTACCTTCTATTTTGATGGCATAAATCATATTTTTTGATGGGAAAAAATTTAACAAATAATCTTCAAGATCTTCATAACGTTTATTATTTAACCCAATATCCTGATTCGGGATAAATTTATTTACCACTGCAAATGGGGTGAGAACATCATCATCTACTACTTCAAGATTACCATCAGCATCAGCCCGATAGTAGATATTGTCACAAACAATCATTTCACCATCAACCATATCAAAGGTTCCGAGACCAAAATCACCGTGTTCTTTTAATTCACCAATACAAGTATCACCATCGTAAACCGCATTGATTAATGAATTAATCGTACCAGTCTGATACATCTTTGGCTTTTTGCTATAGTTTGACACCTAACCCTCCACTTTTGATAAATTACCATTAGGATAGCATAATTTAAAATTGCTAAAGTATCTAAAACGGATAAGTTTCCATATATTTGATTTTACTTTAAAAGCCATAAGAACTGATGCTAAAAAGCAAAAACCCCTGCAATATCCGCAGGGGTTTTCTTAACCAGAATAAATTGGTTTATACTTTAGCAGCCGCAGCTACTTCAGCAGCAAAATCAACCACTTTTTTCTCAATACCTTCACCAACTACAAACATGGCGAAACTATTAACTTTGGCATTTTTTGCCGCCAACAATTTTTCAACTGTTAGATCTGGGTTTTTAACGAATGGCTGACCAAGTAAAGTTACTTCAGCAAGATATTTGGAAATACGACCTTCAACCATTTTAGTCACGATATCAGCTGGCTTTCCAGATTGTGCAGCCTGTTGTGAATAGATATTACGTTCTTCTTCGATTTTCTCAGCAGGAACATTATCTTTAGAAACACAAATTGGTTTATTTGCCGCGATATGCATAGCAATATCTTTACCAAGCTCAGTATCACCACCAACCAAATCAACAACCACGCCGATTTTTTTACCATGCAGGTAACTTGCAAGTGAACCTTCAGTAGAAAATGCCTGAAAACGACGTAAAGAAATATTTTCGCCTAATTTAGCAATAATATCTTTACGAGTTTCTTCAATAGTTTTACCTTCAGCCATTTTTACATTAGCTGCTTCTTCAAGGCTAGCCACCGGAGTAGCAAGCAATGCTGCAGCAACTTTATTAGCAAAATCAAGAAAGCCTTCATCTTTTGCAACAAAGTCTGTTTCACAATTGATCTCAGCTACAACGCCTTTTTTACCATCAGCAGAAGTAGCAACAACAACCACACCTTCAGCCGCAGTACGTCCAGCCACTTTTGATGCTTTAGCACCACTTTTCACACGAATTAACTCTTCAGCTTTTTTAAGATCACCATCAGTTTCAACTAGAGCTTTTTTACACTCCATCATTCCCATACCAGTCATTTCACGTAACTGAGCTACCATTGCAGCAGTAATGTTCGCCATTCTTTACTCCTAATTTCGTATTGTAATTAATTTAGAAAAATAAACAGAAAACCGTAACTTAGTTACGGTTTATTTGAGTTACTCAGCAGAAGCTTCTTCAGCTTTTTTTACCGTACGCACTGTTTTCTTTTCTGGTGCAGCATCTTCTACCATCTCAACTTTAATCGCTTTTGCCAGATCAGCAACAGTTTCATCTTTAGCAGATAAAATTGCATCAGCAAATGCCGAAGCATAAAGTTTAATTGCACGAGCAGAATCATCATTCCCAGGGATTACGTAATCAACACCTGATGGGTCATTATTAGTATCCACTACAGCAATAACAGGAATACCAAGCTTCTGAGCTTCAAGAATTGCAATAGCGTGAACACCAGTATCAATTACAAATAGTGCAGAAGGTAAACCTTTCATTTCGGCGATACCACCGATTGTTTTTTGCAATTTTTCAACATCACGAGATAAATCAAGTAATTCTTTTTTAGATAATCCAGCATCAGTTTTTTCTAATAGCTCTGATTTAGTTTCAAGCTTTTTGATTGATTTTTTCACCGTTTCAAAATTGGTAAGCATACCACCTAACCAACGATGATCAACATAAGGCATACCGCAACGAGCAGCTTCCTCAGCAATAATTTCGCTAGCCTGAGATTTAGCACCAACAAATAAAATCGTACCTTTGTTTTTTACAGTTTGTTTAGCAAATTTAATTGCATCTTCAAACATTGGTAAAGTTTTATCAAGATTGATAACATGAATTTTATTACGAGAGCCAAAGATATATGGCTTCATTTTTGGGTTCCAGAATTTAGTTTGGTGACCGAAATGGCAACCAGCTTCCAGCATTTCGCGAATAGAAACAGACATAATTTTTCCTTAAAAAGGGTTATACCGCCACCCGTGGATTTACATGAGCCTTAGCCCACACCCTTTAACCACAGATGTGTGAATTTAAAATAAGAGCCGTATTATACACCATATGGATAAATATAGCTAATTAAATTTAACTAATACTGACGCTTAAGCCTTACCATTTGCATTATTGCTACCGAGATTTCTTCAATTGACTTATGACTAGTATTTAGAAATGGTATTCCACAAGTAGTCATTATTCTTTCGGCAGCTGCAATTTCATCCATACAGGTGGTGATATTTGCGTATTTGCTATTTGGTAGCCGATGTGACCGAATCTGATGTAATCTATCAGCTTCAATACTAAGCCCAAACAATTTCTGATGAAATGGAACCAGTGATTTTGGTAAATGATCAGTTTTAAGATCCAGCTCGGCAAATGGATAATTTGCTGCCTTGATTCCATAATTGACTGCCAGATAAATACTAGTAGGGGTCTTACCAACCCTTGAAACCCCAACGATAATTACATCAGCTTCATGATAATTTTTACTACTTACCCCATCGTCATTTTCCAGCGAGAAATGAATTGCATCAATCCGGTGATTATATTTTTCCTCATCGCTAATCCCATGAAGTTTATTAATCTTCTGCGTCGCTAAAACCCCGAGGGCTTCTTCTAGTTGCGGAATAAACGCCCTAAAGAAGTCAAGACTATGCGCATAATCAACTTCAATAATCTTTCGCAAATCGGCATTAAGAACACTTGAAACAACAATAGGTTTTTCACCATCCTGCAAATAACGGTTATAAACGCGCAGCATTACCTGACTCATTTTCGCAGGGGTGTCAATAAATGGAAATGTTTCACGCCGAAATTCAACTTCAGGAAACTTGGCTAAAAGAGCATTACCCAGTTTTTCTGTGGTAATCCCGGTTTGGTCAGAGATAAAAAAGACACTCCGCATAAATCCTCCAAATTGGATATAATCAGGTTAATGTGCGATAATAGCTACCGGATATGATTAATTAACCATAAATATATCACATCTACCCCTCATATAATAAGGTTAAGATAAAACTTAAAGGCTACCCCTAAATGCAAATTAGTCACTTAAATAAAATAAATACGCGCTGCCTATTTCTGGCTATTTTTCTTATCTGTTTTTTTGCAGATGGTTATGCGATGTATGCACAATTCTATCAAAATGCAGATCCATGTCCACTATGTATTGCCCAAAGAGTAATTTTTGCAGTAGTTGCCTTAATATCACTAATCGCATTAATTCATGGCGCAAAAAAAACCGGAACGCTAATTTATAGCGTAATTATAGGTGCTATCGCAATCTTTGGTATTAAAACAGCTTATCATCATGTGTGGTTACAAAGCCTGCCACCTTCAGAATGGCCTGCATCTTGTGGGATGCCACTTGATATTTTATATAAACAAATCCCGTTAAGCGGTTTTTTACATACCGTTTTATCAGGATCGGCAGAATGCGCAATGGTTAGCTGGAAGGTATTTGGTATATCTGGTGCGAAACTTAGTCTTTATGGTTTTTGCCTGATTACTTTAATCTCCCTAATTTGCATAATAAAATCATTCATAAAGACAAAATAATAAATTAACCATTCTTAAT
>JBDHRI010000121.1:0-5063 GCA_039807465.1 Burkholderiales bacterium
TTATTGAGAATATTCAGCAAAAAATAAACCCAGCACGAAACTACCACCTGATGGAGTTTTGTGGCGGGCACACTCATGCTATTCACCGCTATGGAATTAATCAGATATTACCAAGCAATATTCACCTTATTCATGGACCGGGTTGCCCAGTATGCGTGTTACCAATTCCAAGAATCGATCAGGCGATTTGGCTTGCTAGTCAGCCAGATGTAATCTTATGCTCCTATGCCGATATGCTCCGCGTCCCTGGTGATAAACAGGATAGTTTATTAAAAGCCAAAGCGCGTGGTGCACAAGTCCAAATAGTTTACTCAGTTCTTGATGCGTTGGAAATTGCAAAAAATCAGCCAGACAAGATGATAATATTTTTTGCTATCGGATTTGAAACTACAACTCCACCAACTGCCCATGCAATCCTTGAAGCCGAAAAAAATGGATTGAATAATTTCAAAGTTTTCTGTAATCATGTTTTGACTCCAGTTGCTATGGCAGCAATTCTTGATAATGATGAAGTAAATATTGATGGCTTTATTGGTCCTTCTCATGTGAGTATTATTGTTGGTAGCGATGCATATCGTGAAGTAGCTAAAAAATACCAGAAACCAGTAGTAATTGCCGGATTTGAACCCCTTGATGTACTTCAGTCAATTGAATATCTTATAGATCTAATAAACAAAAACAAATCCGATATAATCAATCAATATACCCGCGCAGTAAACCCGGAAGGAAATCAGAAAGCACAGGAGATAATTGCAAGAGTTCTTGAAAAACGCCAACAATTTAGCTGGCGTGGACTTGGGGATATAGCCAACAGTGGATTAAAAATCCGCCAAGAATACGCGCAGTTTGATGCTGAGGTATTTTTTAATATTCCAGAGTTTTTTAGTGATGATGTAAAATCCTGCGAATGCCCACAAATTTTGCGCGGAATCAAAGAACCAAAAGATTGCAAACTATTTGGCAAAGCCTGTACCCCAGAAAACCCGATGGGTGCATGCATGGTTTCTTCCGAAGGTGCGTGTGCAGCTGCATTTCAATATTCATTAATTAGCCGTTAGATAGAGATTTAAGACATGAAAATAAACTATAAGGGAAGCATTGACTTAACCATTGGTGCTGGTGGACGAGCAATGAATCAGCTAATTCAGGATTTAATGCTGACAGAGTTTGATAATGAATTTCTTGCGCAGCAAGGCGATCAGGCAATTTTACCACCAACAAATGGCAAAATAGCATTTTCCACCGATAGTTACGTAGTTTCTCCACTCTTTTTTAATGGTGGCGATATTGGCTCTCTTGCAATAAATGGTACAGTCAATGATCTGGCGGTTGGCGGGGCAACTCCGCTATATATAGCCACAGGCTTTATCATTGAAGAAGGTTTTCCTTTAGCTCAACTACGACAAATAGTTAAATCAATGGCAAATGCTGCAAAGATAGCCAATGTCAAAATTGTAACAGGTGATACCAAAGTGGTTGAAAAAGGCAAGGGCGATGGAATTTTTATTAATACTAGTGGCATTGGAGTAGTAACAAATGACTGGGTAGCAACTGCCCCACAACCAGATGATCTAGTTATCATAAATGGCACAATTGGTGATCATGGAATGGCGATTATGTCTCAACGCCAAGGGCTTAATTTTGCTTCTGACATAACTAGCGATTGTGCTGCCTTGAACTCACTAATAGCCAGTCTTGCCCCATATCAGAAACATATAAGGGTTATGCGTGATCCGACTCGCGGTGGTGTTTCTGCGGTTTTAAATGAGTGGGCAACTTTTTATAATTGTAGTTTTGAGATTAACGAAGAAAGTCTCTTCGTCAATGAATCAGTGCGCGGGATTAGTGAAATTCTTGGGCTTGATCCATTACATATTGCTAATGAAGGCAAAGTTATGCTGGCAGTTGCAAAAGAGTACGCCGAAGAAATTTGCGCTCTAATGAAGAGTCATTCTTTAGGAAAAGAAAGCCGGATCATTGCCAAGGTTAATCCAGCTGATCAAGTAAAAGTAAGCATGAGAACTATTTTTGGTGGGTTACGCCGAGTTGACTGGTTAAATGGCGAACAATTACCGCGTATCTGCTAGCTATTTTGCTAAAAATACCAACTCGGGATAACCTAAATTGAATAAATAAAGCAAATCAATATACTAACATATCATTTTAGGTAGTTATTTTAGTATACTTGCTGTTATATCATTAGCTGGATAAACAAGTTTATTTATAGGATAAGCTATTTCTTTATGACCAACTAATTTTGTCATATCAATTACAACAAGATTTGTACGATGAGAATAATCTGAAAAATTTAATTGATTATTTGTTAGATCCTTAATAGCAATCCATTGAGTATAATCATTAAATATCTTGGACCCCTGCTTATCGGAAACAACTCCAATTGGAATATCGACAGTATTTAGAATATGATCAACTAGATTGACTGCACTTACTGCATCGTTTGGTTGAGTTGAATAATATTTTAAAAATGTAGTTTTTACAAACCTAGACGAAGAGGTATAATCTCCAGGTAGTCCAAATGATGAAGTTCCCTGACTAAATCCAGTTACCTCTCCTAAAGATGAAGTTTTTATTGTATCGCTACCGCTATTATTTAAATTTACATAATTACGAATATTGGTTAAGTGCCAGTCATAATTTGGCGAGTTCGTCATTACTCCAATACTTTTATCAAATATCTTCATACTTCCATTTATGAACTCAATAACTATAGAATTTCCTGTCCGATCAGTAATCAAGTAATGAACGGTTGGTTTAACTGGTATGCCAGGTATGTCAACTCCGAATACTTTATATTTAGTAATGTTTTCTTTGACATCAGCTACTGATTTATAATTTGCAAGAACAAAACGTCCAAATTCTAATACGGACATGTAGTTTTTATCATTTTTAGTCACTGTCTCATACTCTGTATATCCAGGAAGAAAATTACCACTTAATCCTAGTCCTTGGGAGTTTTGCCCTTCGAGCAAGGTGTTATTAGCAGCCCCAGAACCAATACCCAGAACATCATATTTACTTGTAACTTCTTTAGTCGGCAAAGCATTGGCTATGGGTGAGGATAATTTAAATTTACTCCCCTTAGGATAGTATAATAACTGCCAATCCATATCAAACGTCCATTCCATTGTACGACCAGCTATGACAGAACCGTCTTTAGCCTGAATATTCACATCGGTACAAGCTATAACAGATTGCGTAGCTTGAATACTCATTAAAGCTACTACAAGAATAAATTTTTTTATCTGCTTTTGCATAATAATATCAACATCTCCTAAAACATCAAAAGGCTACTCTAATTCACATAAAAACACCAACTTGGGATAAGGCAAATTGAAACAATAAAAAATCCATCAAGCTCTAAATTATTCAAATGAATTTCTCACAAGACAAGTAACAATGATGGATTTAGTAGAATTATACGTAATAATTAATAATTTTTGCAAACAATTTATGCACGTTGAAAAAGAACAGACATATATCCAAAACAAGAAAAGGAACATTAAGCATTCATCAGTGGAGCAAGCCCCTATGACTTTTGTTACGTGGTTAAGTATATGTTAAAGACTCCCCACACCCCCTTGGATAACATTAATTGCAATACTATTAGAATAAACAAAAGGATCAACTTCTTTCCAAACTCTTACATAATAAGTACCAGCCTGACCATTGGTACTTATTTGATTACAGCTTAGGGTAGTTGTTTGTGTTGAAGCAGAAGCCATAAACATAGTAGTATCAATATAAAGATATGAATAATCATCTGCAGATGTATAATATTCATAACTAACACCAGGAGTTAACCCAGAAAGATTAAAAGTAATAGTAGAATTATTACTTAAGTCACAGGTTTGTGGAGTTGCAGTTAAATTTAATGTTGAAGTAATCGTAGTAGAAGAGCTAGAAGATCCAGAGTTGCATGCAGTAATAAAACTGCTAGATAAAACTAAAGTTAAAATTACTAAATATTTTTTCATATTAATTTTCCTCATAATTATTAATAAATTTTTTCAGCTATAAATTGTATCAATAGTGATATATAATCATTGTCTACTAAATGCATACATTAAATATCTTTTTTAAATTAATTAAATGACATTTCGGGTTATAAAACATGCTTAAAAAAATCATTGAAAACGAATCTGCCCAGATTACCCTTAAAATACTACTTAAAAATAATCTAGCTGGCATAATTGAATACCCGAGCTATAAAATTCTCGCAGTTTCTGAAGGGTTAGTACCAGAGTTTAATAATATTGCAGATGAGATCATAGATCTACGACCCAAAGACATAGCTCACGACTATGCCAGATTCTCATCCCGACATGCCAAAGATACTCATGAGTTTAGGATAAATGGTATAACCTCTGAATGGCTGATGACATTTAGAAGGCACACTCTAAAAGAGCTTGAATTATTTCATGTAAGTGATGTCCCCATATTTCATAACAAACAATTAGTTGGGATTTACTTGTCATTTAGAACCATTACTCTCAATGATATTCTTTTGATTGATAAGTTAATCAATAAAAAAATTAATAATAAAAGCAACCAGCGGGAAACTTGCAATGATTTATCTGAAATGGAGAAAGAAATTTTGTTTTTTGCCGCATTGAATAAATCCAACAAGCAGATCTCTACAATAATAGAGGAGCTTGGTATCAGAAAAGCTAATCATAATACGATTAAAACATTAATTAGTCAAAGGATATATAAAAAATTTGATGTAGCAACTTTGGACGAAGCAATAATTAAAGCAATAAAGAGTGAACAAATTCATAAGATACCCGAATCGTTTCTAAATACAATACTTAGAGATTACTACCTACTTGATACAAAAAATGAGCATATTAGTATATGAGAATGGAGTTAGTTCCTTATCAAATATCCTGAATTAGATTAACTTCACACCATAAACATCAATAAAAATTAGAACTCATTGCTTTTACGTCGCGCATAAATCCCCCAATAACAGAAAACAAAAAATTGCAAAATAAAAAAACTTATGCTATAAATCAACCCTGAGACTTGCAAGAATGATTTTT
>JBDHRI010000122.1:0-5042 GCA_039807465.1 Burkholderiales bacterium
ATTTCTAATTACCAATTTGTTAAAGAGCTATTAATCCCGTTGAAGCTATTAAGCATTAAAAAGTGAGGACTCAGGTATAATATGTGTTTAAAGGATAATTTACATTGATGGAAATATTTATTCTAGCCAGCAGATGCAGTATTTGCTTAATTTTTCTACTAGTGCCTCATTATAGTCATATTGGTTCAATAATATGTGTAGTAATAACAGAGTCAATTGTTACTCTAATAATGGGATATTATTTATACCGTACACGGATATGTATTAGGTCTGGTAAAATTTTAGGAGAAGCATCTTGACTATCTGCGCTTTAGTCGTAACTTATAATCGTCCTGAATTATTATTAGAATGCCTAAACTGCATAAAAAACCAATCGCATGACGTAGATGGAATAATTATTATTGACAATCACTCCTCTGTGGAAACACTTATCATAATGAAGCAGAATAATTATATTACTCAATATAACCAGTTTTTTTTAAAGCATGGTGGGGAATTAAAAACTAGCGTTAATCTTAGTTCAGGAAAAGTAGTTGATGTTTATTATCATCGTTTGAGCATGAATAGTGGGGGTGCTGGAGGATTTCACTTCGGGATGAAAAGAGCTATAGAATTAGACTTTGAGTGGGTATGGACGATGGATGATGATGGTAAACCCACTAATACTTGTTTAGAAAAATTATACTATTATCGCAACCAATATGATCTTATATCTCCTGTAGTCTATGATGTAAATGATAATAATACGTTTTCTTTTGATTGTTTTGACCCAAAACTAGAAAAAAATATAGTAAGTAGAAAAGATTTAGATCTCTATTCTGGAAATGAAGTATTAGGACTCTCTAATCCTTTTAATGGAATACTATTATCTAATAAGCTGATTAAACACGTAGGCTTACCTATAAAAGAATATTTTATCTGGGGTGATGAAACAGAATATGTAATGAGGATAAAACGTTTTAATTATAGCATTGCTCTCATTAAAAATGCTGAATATCTACATCCTAGATGCAAACAGAAAATTGTTAGTTTTGGCTTATTTAGTATTATAAAAGCCCCTGACATTAAACTATACTGCTTATTTAGAAATCAATATATAACAACTAGAAAATACGAAGGCAAGAGAAGAGCAAATTTCTGGGCAATCAAGCTGATAATAAAATATTTTATTTATTTTCATTGGAAAGAGTTTTCTATTGTATTCAAAGCGCTTAAGGATGGGTTTTTTGAAATATATGGTAAAGAGGCTCAGTATTTAAAAAAATAGCGTACTGGGGTATCAATATGAACTTCAAAATATCTTTTGATGTATATGACACTCTTTTTTTTCTGATAATGAGGATACATTTAATCAATTAAAAACTAAGTAAAACGTTAATTACAAAGATGATTTTCAGACATTATGCAATTAGTGAGTGAACAACCACGAGTAAGTAAATTTTATTTTACCAGCTCAATGACGTGCTTACTGAATATTTTATTAAAGATTAGTAGATTAGCGTCCTAGCCCCATAAAATAGAACCACTCATAATTAGACAATTTGATATATTTAGTCAAATTAAGGAGTATTACTGCATGAGGGGAAGAAAAATGACTTCTGTACCGTATTATTTAAGCACAAAAATATGCAAATGAAAAAAATACTATTCATAAATGGAGGATTTAAAAAAGGTGGTGCAGCTACAGTTACATTAAATTTAGTAGAAACACTTACAAATTATTATGAGATCACCTTATTAGCTCATAAACATCAAATTGAATACCAAGCCTCTCCAAGCCTCAATATAATTACTTCTGATCAACAAGAAATTAGAGGTTATAAAAAAATCTTTAGCAAACTAAAATTTATTGCTAATGTATGCAAACAAGTTAATAACAATGACCTAATAATAACAGAAGAAAGTCCATCTATAGTAATAATTACGATGCTGGTAAATCTCATATACAAGAAACCGTGGATTATATGGAATCATAGCTGTTGGAGTGAATTTTATAAAACAGGCTTTTTATACAATTATGCCTTTATAAAAGCAAATAAAATTGTAAATGTAAGTTATTATGCAGCAAAGTGTTTAAATAAACTGTCAACCCAACTAATCACTACTAGCTATGTTATATACAATTCTGTTTCTTTTGAAAATATAGTTATTGAGGATAATAATTATTCCAAGCATAAAATCATTACTATAGGTTCAGTTACTCCAAATAAAAACTTTGAGTTGCTTATAGATTCAGTCAAATACATAAAAGATAAATATAACATTGAATTATACTTAAACATTATTGGCTCAGGCAATGATGTTGAATATTTGCAACTTAAAATTGATAAGTTAAAATTAAATAAGTATATCCATTTACTTGGATACATCGATAAGCCATCTGATTATATTCGTAACTCTAGCATGTTAATATCATCATCAAATAGTGAGTCGTTTGGCATTGTGGTTGCCGAAGCTCTAGCGTGCGAGGTACCAGTAATAGCTACTAACACCGGCGCAGCTGAAATACTTGAAAATGGTAAATATGGCATAGTAGTGGAAAGAAATAATGTCTCACAAATGGCAAATGCTATACTTGAGGTGCTAGATAATTATGAAATAGCAAAAAACAAGGCTAAATTAGGAAAACAATCTCTTACTCGATTTAGTCCAGAAAAAATAGTTCCACAATGGATTGAATTAATTGAATCTTTAACTTAGCATATATGAAAACAATAGCAATCTTTGCCCATTACAACCCTGATAATAAAATCAAAGATTATGTTATTTATTATCTTGAACAGTTACAACTCATTAGTGATGAGATTATCTTTGTTTCAACCTCTCCTCTAGACAATCAAGAACAAAAAAAAATTGTGCATTTTGTGGCAAAAATAATAATTAGAAAAAATATCGGCTATGACTTTCATAGTTATAAGACAGGTATTGAAAACATTAAGGACTTGGCAAACTACGACCAACTTATATTATGTAATGATAGTTGCTATGGTCCATTATTCAGCTTAAAAGATATTTTTATACAAATGAATAATCAGAAAGTAGATTTCTGGGGTATTACTTCATCTAATTTGTTAAAGTTTCATTTACAAAGTTATTTTCTAGTATTTAATAAACAACTTTTGCTAGCAAGTTGCTTTATGGACTTTTGGAAAAATTTACCTATTTATCAAAATAGAAAAAATATAGTTTATAATTATGAAATTGAACTAACGCAAAGGCTGACCGCTAATAATTATCATGCAGCTAGTTATGTTCCACTAGACCTAAAGATTCCATTATTTTGGTTAATAAACCGACATATTAGGTTATTAATAAAAAGATATCTTATCCACTCTACTAATTATTCAACATTAGGGAATGTGCTAAAATTTCGCAGATGTAGTGAACTTGATAAAACTATAATTCTCTGGGATTATATTATTCAAAAATATAAAATGCCTTTTATTAAAACGAATATTTTTAGAAGGCAAATTGCATCATCTAGCCACATCAAAGATATTATCAAACAAGTAAACCCTAATTTTAACTTGAATTTTGATCATGAATAATATTTCCATAGCAATGGCGACTTACAATGGTGAGAAATACTTATTGGAGCAGATTGAAAGTATTTTAAATCAAACCTTAAAACCCAGTGAAATTATAATTGTCGATGATTGTTCAACTGATAATACCTGGCAAATCCTGCAAAGCTATGCTAAAAATAACTCAACTATAAAAATTTATCAACATAAGACCAACCTCGGCACATGCCAAACCTTTAATAAAGCCATATTGTCAACTACTGGTGATCTGATTGCCCTATCGGATCAGGATGATGTTTGGTTACCTAATAAGCTAGAAATACTGACTGCAAACATTGGTGATAACCTACTTATCCATAGTGATGCATATATTGTTGATGAAAGTCTAAACATTGTTTCAACTACCTTCAAAAAAGGTGTAATGAGCCAACAATATTTTACCGACTATTTATTTGCCAATAATGTAACTGGCTGTACCTGCATGTTTAGCCGCAAACTACTAGATTTAACCTTTCCTATTCCAGTGGGGTTTTATATTCATGATCATTACTTAGCTTTGGCCGCAAGTTATTTCGGAAGCATTAAATACATTAATGAACCCTTAATTAAGTATCGTCAGCATGGCAATAATCAAATTGGTAGGAATCATCAAGTATCCTTTGATAGATTTAAACAAGCAAGACAAATAGTAGCTAATAGCTTACAAACGTTAATTAGCCACAACCTTTTCAATCAAAGTCAAGCAACAATTAGCTTAGTAGCTGAGTACCATCTGGCAGTTGCCAAAGGAAACTGGAGTAGTAATTGTAAGCTATTTGATATTTTAAAATTAAAGGGCGGAATGAAGTATTTCTTATCATTACTAGCTCTTACCGGGTTTGGTAGCCAGAAATTAGCAAGATTAATCTATGATGTATTAAAGAAGTAAATGCTTAACATATCAATAGTACTCTATAAAAACAATCCCACACAGATAACTAACCTGTTGAATGATATCTTTGGTAGCCAAGATATCAAAATCAACCTTGTTTATCTGATAGATAACTCCCTTACGGATGAACTGAAGTCACTAACCTCGATAAATAACAAGATTATCTATTTACCATCGCATCACAACCCCGGCTATGGAGCAGCGCATAATCAAGCAATCCAGCATTCAATCAGTAACAATATAGATTATCATCTGGTAGTAAACCCGGATATCCGCTTTAATGATAAGGTATTAGCAGAACTAATTTCATTTATGGAAGAAAACCAGCATACGGGTTTAGTAATGCCTAAAGTATGCTACCCTGATGGCTCTACCCAGCACCTTTGCAAATTATTGCCAACGCCATTTAACATATTTGCCCGCCGCTTTATGCCTAAGTCATACGTAGATAAGATGAACTATATTTACACCATGCAATGGACAAAATACGAAAACATAATGCCAGTACCTTATCTATCGGGTAGTTTTATGTTATTTAGAGTTGCTGATCTGGCAGAAATTGGCTTATTTGATGAACGATTCTTTAT
>JBDHRI010000123.1:0-4996 GCA_039807465.1 Burkholderiales bacterium
TTACTGAGGTATCTAAGTTATTAAAAGATACATTAAAAGCCGAGAGCCTTTAATTAAATAAATCTGGGTGGGATTAAGGTTAATCTTTATTAAGAGGCTCTTTCTTCTTGATAAAGTGCAAAAAACTAGGGGGTTCACTATTAATTTATGTAGCCCTCAGCTACAGAAATTTAATATGTGTTTTTTTAGTGCTTTTTATTGCTGTCATTTGGTCAGTTTCTAAAAATTACTTTGAGGTGTAATTAATGTATTGTATTGATTTACATCAATTAATTTCTGAAGGTGTTGAATTTTTTTAGGTATTTTGCAAAATAATTTGTAAAATTTTACCTAACTATGTTAATATCTAAGTTCTAGCAAAAACAACTTATACGCGGTTTTGCCGTTAGCAAGCAATTGTTAATGATAAGCGGATCTAGGTTATAGCACTATATGTATTTTCTAGCATACCTGTAACCTTTACAACGGTCATATGACTGGATGTACCTTGTATCAATCAGATATATAAAATAACAAATTATAAGTGTGACAAAGAATTTAATTGTCATAATATATATTGTATTTAATTAGCCCATGAGTATTTTTTGATAATAGCAAAATATATTCTTCATAAGTTAATTAATTTCATTATTGTTCAAGATAACAATAATATTGGTAACTATTTCTAATGCTATATGCTTTGGAGGTAGCTATGAATATTATATATGGACAATAGTTATGTATTTGCATAAGTCAAACCTATCCTGGAGTGTACTCCTAATCAGGCTATTGATTATTGGTCAAGCCTGCATATTAGTATGTGTATCAATGGATGCCTTTACTGATTTACTGTCAAGTAATACTTGGTTACTTGATAATGATCTATCATTGGATGGCTATTCAGATTTAGTAAATGAAGTTTATTTGATACTGTATTTTCTTGCCTACTACATCGTATATCTGGTTATTCTGCTACTAAGCCTTACAGTGCATGATTTTGATAATGATTTGCTGTTGTTGGTTGAGTGCCTAAAAAGAAACCTTCATACTTTTAGCAAATTATCTACCATTACTTACTTGAGTAAATTATATTATTCAAGAATTAAGCATAACCCTTTATTCATCAAAACAAATCAATTTTGCCTACTTCAGGCAGAAGAAGCCTCATCATATCTCCCATTTGTATAATCTCAAATAATTATTCAAGATAATTACTGATAAATATCTCAATTAAGCTTGAGATTGGTTATAAATAATCCGTTCATTTTTTATCAATAAAGTGAGCTAGCGCTAGCTTTATCCAAAAAATGGCTATATCGAGAAAGATTATATAAATGAAAACAAAACTACTTAAAGTTTCAGTACTAATCCTAATAACTAGCACCTTCCCGCTTGCAGCGTGGGCAACTTTAGGAGAGGACTCTAGTAGCATCATGAGTGATGCAAATGCTTTAAATGCTAAAGTTTCACAAGCTACTAATTATTCAATTGCAGGAGCAAATTCATCTACACCGTATCAGACAAATACTCTAGAAACTGCAAATGGAATCACGATCAAACAGTTTGTCTATAATGGTAAGGTCTTTGCAGTTGCATGGCACGGTTCGCATGTTCCTGATCAAAATCAATTATTTGGTAAATATTTTGCAACTTTACAAAATGCTACCCCAAGCTATAAGTCAGTGTCAGCAAGACAAATCAATGGTAATGATTTTATTTCCGCTACTAATGGCTGGATGGGGCATTACGAAGGAAAAGCATTAATCCCTTCATTAGCACCAGCAAACGTATCTATCAATAATGTGAAATAAGGATAATGTCATGAAAAAAATTCAAATAATTTCAACGGCTCTTATAGGATTAACATTGGCTGCTTGTAATAGTGGTGGTAGTAACAATTCAACTTCTTTAAATCCTCCTGTAGCAAGTTCAGGATCACCGCAAAAAGCATCAGATTCAACTATTAATAACGTTGTACCAGTTACTGTTGATGGTGGACCAAGTGGTAATTCTCCGTACAACACTCCATTTGTTAGTGTAACGGTTTGTAATGTGAGTAATCCTTCTAATTGCCAAACAATTGATCATATTATTCTAGATACTGGCTCTATGGGGCTTAGAATATTTGCCAATAAAATTAATAGTAGCCTAAATCTAGCAAATGAAAACGTGGGTGGTTCTCCAACTGCTGAATGTACACTTTTTGGTAGTGGCTATGATTGGGGTTCAATTGCGATGGCAAATGTGCAAATGGGTGGTGAAATAGCAAGTAATGTGCCAATCCAGATTATTAATGATCCAACTATTCCGGGAGTTCCTTCTAATTGTAGCAATCAGGGGGCATATAATGATCTAGGGGGTGCTAATGGAATTATCGGCGTTAATCCATTACCTTATGACAATGGAACATACTATTCATGTTCTGGAAGTAGTTGCAGCATCAATAGTAATCTTGCTACTAATCAGCAAGTGGTAAGTCCGGTATATATGTTTGCTAATGACAATAATGGTGTAATCGTACAGTTACCAAGTGTGCCAAGTGGCGGCTCCTCTTCATTAACTGGAACTCTAACTTTTGGGATTGGTACGGAACAAAATAATCAGCTAACCGCCCAAAATGTTTTTACCAGTAATGGCACAGCGCAGGATGGTAGCTTCACGACTAACTATGATGATGGCAGTTACGACTCGATATTTGATACCGGATCGACTGAGCTATTTTTTGATACCCCAGCCAATTCAGCAGCATTAGCAGTTTGTCAGAGTTTAAGTGGCTTTTATTGTCCAAGTGCTACTACAGCTATAAATACTCAAATATCAAGTTTAAATGGTAGTAATGCTATTAACTATAGTTACAATATTATTAATGTGGAAAATTATTTGAATAGCAATCCTAATACTGAAGCAATACCAAATGCTGGAGCTGAAGGTGGTGATAATTTCTTCATCTGGGGCTTGCCGTTTTTCTATGGTAAAAAAGTATTTAGTGCTTTCACTGGTGCAAATGCTGGTGGCACGACTGGTCCATATTTTGCTTTTTAAAATTTAAGAAAATCACATAATCTACGTATAGGAATCTAAGAATGAAAAACTTTAAAACTTCAGCTTTATTTTTATCATTAGTATCGATTATTGGCTTGACACTTTCAGCATGTAATAGTGGTGGATCGGCAACAGGTGGCAGTGCAGGTACAAACACTGCTAACAGTAATATAAACATTGCAGAATCTGCCGCTACACTACCCCAAGTGAGTATTAAAGATTTACAGCAAATTTTTCAGGCATTGGCAACAGACTCTGCAAAAACAACAATAAGTTTGGAATCAGCAGTAGCAATTATTACCGGAAATGATCAAGCTGGACTTAATAAATTAAAATCATTATCCCTAAGTGGTTATAGCGCAGCAGTTGCAGATGCAAACAACGTACCTCATGTAACAATTAATTCAACCCCAACACAGGCTCAGTACAATGAAGCATTATTTGCCGCCCTTTTTATCGGGGACGTAACTGATTCATCGGGAAGTGATGGTACTAGTGATCTAGGGCAAATAACTTGGGATAATACAGTTGCCAACTTGGCAATGGTATCACATCGTTTCTTTGGTGGGTATAGACTTGCCCAGCAAGATTATACTTGGAGTTTTAACCCGGGAACTCTTGAAACTATTGTAAATACTCCAAATCAAATTGGAAACTTATCTGATGTTAATTTTTTAAATGTTCATCAGGGAGCTGTTGGCGATTGCTATTATCTTTCAACTCTAAGTGCTTTGATTTATCAACGTGGTGCTGCTTCAGTTTTAGCCAAATTCCATCAAAATGGCAGTGGGTATAGTATTGATTATACAGATGTTCATTCACTAGCCAGCCAAATCAGTGTTACTCCTCTAACTGATCTTGAGATTGCAACAGGTGCATACTCTGCTGGTAGCGGACAGTGGTTAAGTTATTTAGAAAAAGCTTATGGAGATGTCTTGATGACTCCAGAATATAGCTTTATCTACTTTGGTAGTACCCCCGTTTCTGCTGGTAGCATTTATGATCTAGCTACTTTTTATGATGGAATGATCGCATCACAGCTACCTGTGGGGCAATATTATCCAGCATTTAAATTCCTAACTGGACATGAAGTATATGAATTTGATACAGTTAGTAATACCGATGATACACTAGTTAATCTTTATGCGGCTAATCCTAACTCAAATAATCTGATACTAGGCACAAAACTGTCTCCATCCAATATGGTAAATCTGATTGATCCATTATTGTCTCAAGGACGGGTAATGGTACTTGGTACACCTGTTGATACCAAAGAACTAAATGGAACAACTGATTCAACCGCCGTTGACTTGCCACCGGGGATAGTTGGTACTCACGCATATGCGATACTTGGTCATGCCAATGGTAAATTCAAACTAAGAAATCCATGGGGAACTAACTTTACTCCAGCTGGTCCAGATAGTATTACTAATGGCTATACCATGAATGATGGTGTATTCTATGTACCTGATGCTGATGTGTTCAAGATTTTTGATCAGATTGATATTGAGCAGATTCCTGGTCTTGATAAAACTCCTATAGTTGTAAATGGTGTAGTCCAAAAAGATTCTCAGGGTAATCCATTATTTAGTGAAGGAAGTAGCTCAATTATGGATAATTTTGTTACCAGTAATGGGGCATATATTAAGAATAACTATTCTTCAGATGTAGCAGTTCCACTTTCGAATGGTCATTAAAAAAATAAGGCTGGCAAATTGCCAGCCTGCTAATCTTTACATGTCGGTAATTATTAGACTTGTTTTTAAAGAGTAGGGTAATCAGTATAACCCTCTTTTCCGCCACCATAGAATAGTTCTGGTTTTGGTGAATTTAATTCTGCATTTAGCCTAAAACGCTCAACAAGATCAGGATTAGCAATATATAATTGCCCCCAAGCTGCTGCATCGGCGCTACCATCGGTGATTATTCTTTCAGCATCATTTTTGCTTAGCTGCTGGTTTATCACATAATTACC
>JBDHRI010000124.1:0-4985 GCA_039807465.1 Burkholderiales bacterium
AAATAATTAGCTGGATAAAGCAAGCTACATAAATCGCAACGATAAATTTGCCTAAAGGTAAAAGTGTATCTAGTCCGTATTCATTACCAACAGCAGTTAATAAGGCAAAAATCCCATATGGCGATAAACGAATGATTTTGCGCGTAATTTTAAACATTACTAATGAAAATTCATCAAAGAAAGTACGAACTGTTTTGCCTTTTTCACCAGTTGAAGTCAATGCCAAACCAAAGAAAATAGCAAAGATAATTACTGGAATAACTTTACCATTGGCTATTTGCGCTATCAAATTACCGGGTAACATATCAAGAAAAGTACTACTTATAGTTGGAATTTGGCGGGGTTGGTAGTCTGTAGCCGCTAAAGCAAGTGTTATGCCGTTACCCGGATTAATTATCTTTCCAACAATAATGCCAACTGTAGCAGCACAAAGCGCAGTTATTACAAACCATAACAAGGTTCTACTACCTAGCCTCTTCACCAGATTCATGTCTTCAAGCTTGGAAAAGCTGGCAACAATAGTTGAAAAGGTAAGGGGTACAATAATCAGCTTCAATAATTGAAGAAACCCATCTCCGAATGGAACAATAAAATCAACTACTCTTTGTGGTAAATAGTGTCCCGATACTAACCCTAGCACCAAAGCTAGTAAACATTGATTTCCAAAGCCTATTTTACGCATCCAGTTTTTCCTTTATATTCCGCAGAATTAAGCGGGTATTTTAATATAGATATGACTAGAAGAGAAAGTTTAATGTGCTAAAATTGAGTCCTAATTATAATCTAGGTAAGCATTTGTTGTTTATGAAAAAATTTTTTATTAAAAGCCTAATGAAATTGTTATCACTTTTGCCATTATCAGTAATCCGATGGCTAGGGGCAACAATTGGGCTAATCTCATTAAAATTTTCCAAAAAATCTGCTAAACGGTTACCACATAATCTACTAATTACTGGACTTGCAACTCCAGAGACAGTTGGTGAATTAACTAAAAAAACCGCAAAAGCACTAGGAATGACTTTTACTGAAGCAGCATTAATTGCCTGGCAAAAGAACAAAAAGCGTATTACCAGATTATCACAGGTAGATGAGAGTTTTTACGCTGTAAAACGATTGATGGAACAAGGTAAAAATATCGTATTTCTCACCCCGCACATTGGGAATTTTGAAGTAGCAGTTAAGTACTTTTCCTATTATCTGCCGATGGATATTCAGATTTTATATAAACCATCCAAAGATCCAGTTTTGGAAGAAATTATGGTTGAAGGTCGGAGTGAACCAAATATTACACCAGTACCAACTAACCGCAAAGGTGTACTAAGCTTGATGAAGCACTTAAAATCTGGTGGTTCAATCGGAATTTTACCCGATAATGTAGCTTCAGGTGGCGATGGGGAATGGGTTAAGTTCTTCGGACAGGATGTCTATGCAACTTCGCTAGCCGCAAAAATTTGTCAAATACCTGATACCCATGTGGTAATCGTTGCCAACACCCGAACTAAAAAAGGGTTTCACTCACGCTGCATACCATTTAATCCAAGCAACAATGATACTCATGATATTATGCAGGAATTATATTCCGAACTGGAGAAATTAATTCGTGAAACACCGGAGCAATACTATTGGTCATACGACCGTTTCCGCCATCCGGATAATGCCAAACCAAAACCGGAAGAAGTGATTAAATGAATTTTCTAAAACGATTACCTATTGATCTTGCATTAGGATTCTTTCGCTTATGTAGTATGATTCCAATGCCAATAGTAAATATGATTGGCACCGGACTGGGTAATTTACTATATATTTTACTAAAAAAACGCCGTAATGTTGGTTTGGTAAATCTAAGCCTATGTTTTCCTGCCATGACTGAAAAAGAAAAACATCAACTTATTCGGGAGCACTTTCAGGAGTTGGTTAGGTTTAGTTTAGTTTATGGATTAATCTTTTATGCTTCACCAGAGAAATTAAGAAAGTTGATTAAACTACGCGGTTATGAGAATTTTGACCAGTTTCGCGGTAAGCGTCCAGTTGTATATCTTGCCCCACATTTTTTAGGGCTTGATATTGGAGCAAATCGCCTAACTCTAGAAACACCTGGATATAGTGTTTATGCCCAACAGCGAAATGAATATTTGACGAAACGAATCAAAGATGCTCGATTACGTTTTATTAAGGATAAGGGCGGCGAGATTTTTTCTCGGCAAGAAGGATTACGGACAATTGTACGTAAAATGAAGCAAACATTTATTCCATTTTATTATCTCCCCGATCAGGATATGGATGAACGTGATTCGGTATATGTACCTTTTTTTGCCCATCCAAACTGTGCCACTCTCGCTACTTTCCCGAAACTGGTAAAATTAACTGATGCAGAAATAGTACCAATGGCAACTTATCGCGAAGGAAATCATTTTGTGGTTGAGCTCTTCCCGGCATGGAAAGAAGAATATCCAACAGGAGATGAAATTGCAGATGTTACGCGAATGAATCGCTATATTGAAACAATGATTATGAAGCACCCGGCGCAGTATCTGTGGTTACACAAACGCTTTAAAACCCAGCCAGGACTGCCACGTGGTAAACTATACGAAAATTGTTAATATTTAAGACAAAAAGCATAAGGAATTAGACTATGACTCATGTTTATGATAGACCAAGTAAATATACCAAAGAACAGTTAATCAGGATGTTCCCCTATAGTCTTGGAGAGGACATCGGTAATGCAGTTAGTCATTGCGTTGGAGCATTTATTGCTCTTGGACTATTAATTAGCCTTACCTGGATTGCAGGTCATTATGGTAACTGGCTTGATGGACTTGCTTTTATCTTTTATGGTCTAACCATGTTATTCATGTTTGTCATGAGTACCGTTTATCATTCAATGGTAAATCATCTTGCCCGCTCGGTACTAAAGCGCATGGATCATGTAGCAATCTTTATCCTAATCCTTGGGTCATATACACCATATGTATTTAGCCTCCTTAAAACCGAAAGAGCCTACATTACCTATGCGGTAATATTTTTCTTGACTATCCTTGGCGTTATCTTCAAAGCTATTTATGCAGGTCGATTCAAACGCATTGGCACTCTCATTTATGTTTTGATGGGTTGGGCATCGCTAGTACTAATGCCACAGATAATTGCTAAATTACCGACTGCGGGAGTTGTCTTCCTATTAGGAGGTGGTGTAATTATACTCTGGGCGCACTATTTTATGCATTCAGTAAATTTAGATATTCACATATGGTTTGGCATATATTTGTTATATTCGCAGTTATTTCAGTATATGCTTCCGTGGCTTTTTATATTTTGCAATATCGTTAGAAGATTAGTTTTGGACAATGAAATTTCTTTACAATGAGTGCTTGTTGGACTTTAAGTCTAAAATTAATTAGAATACATAAAGAATAATGCCAATAAAATCCAATAATTTAATCGAGCAATTAGTAATTCGGGCAAAAACTCTCATTGTTTTGACCTTCCCTTTATTTTACACTGGAATTGGAACAAAATTTCCGTGGTCAATGTTAGGACAAAACGGAGTGGGTTTCGGGATGATATTTTTCTTCAGCTGTACCGTATTATTCCTTGCTGCCTGCCTAACCCTACCACTAGAAAGAGTTACCACCAACCTTATTAATAAAATATTCTTTGGGCAGTTAATTTTAGCTTGCCTCTTTATTATTGGCTATGACTGGGTACAATATAAGCATTTTGCACACTTTGGCTACCGGAACCCTCACCAACTTTATATCCTAACCCTCATACTATTAATTTCGGTTATAGCGTTATATTTGAAATTCAAAAATAACTGGAATAAGTTAAATCAACTACTATTTCCAATAATCACAATATTTATAGTACTTCATAACTTATGGAGTCTCAGTTACTTCCCCTTGACAGCATGGCGATCCGATATGTTATTAGCAATAAGTAATGCTCTTAACAATTTTCTTCAGGGGGTAAACCCATATTTGAAAACCATCCCAGGAATAGGTATCCCTCCTTATTTGCCAGTTACAACTCTTTCTTTTTTGCCAGCAGTTATTTACAAATTAGACCCTCGAATAATTGGAATTTTCTATACTGTAATAACCTTACTATTAATCCAACAGAAATCTAAGTACTTCAATAATATAGATCAAATAACATTACTAATTGTTTTTATAAATCCTTATTGGCTAATGCGCCATGATTTATATTTCCAATTTTTTATACTTGAACTGGTTATTATTTTTCTATATTTTAAACATTTTAACTTAATCATTCAATCTGTTTTCTTGGGTATATTTATTACTACTCTTCAGTTCGCATGGATTTTGTATCCATTTATTCTATTAGCCTCCAGTAATAATATAATAAACCTAACAAAAAGAATAATTATTAGCCTTTTAACTGGGAGCTTAATAATCATTTATTACGTTGGAAATTCTTGGCAAAGCTTTATCAATGCAACATTTCTGCACAAAGAATATTTACACCCCTATGGCTCAGATATAACTTTTGGATTATCACCAATTTTTTACTTTGCCTCTAATCAAAAAATCCTTTATGCAACTCAACTAATAGTATGCTTAGCTATTCTCATCATTACCTTAACCTATTATTGCAAAAACAAAAACTCTTTTAATAACAATTATTACCTAACTAATGGAGCAATCTGCTATTTTTGTTTTATAATAACTAATTATTTCATAGAAACCTATCTTTTTATACCCGTATTATTTACCATTGCTTTAGTAAGTAGCAGAAATAGTAAAGAACCCTGCTACAGAATAACAGAAACTATAGGATAATTCATAAATGGCAAAAACTAATTTTCAGACACACCCATCTTCAATAGTCGATGAAGGCGCAACAATTGGTAATGATACCAAAATTTGGCATTTTAGCCATGTTTGTAGCGGTGCCGTAATAGGAGAAAAATGCTCTCTTGGACAAAATGTTTTTATCGGTAACGATGTGGTTATCGGCAATAATGTGAA